>JACZXN010000423.1 GCA_022571575.1 Chloroflexota bacterium
CGGCCCCGTCGAAGTCGATCACTTCCGCCCGTTCCCGCTGGAACTTGATGTAGGCCGCTTTGGTCATGGCCGGCCGGTGGCTGGCCTTGACCTCTTTGGCCCGCTTGGCGCCGTCGGCCAGCAGGTCGATGACCACCATGGCCATGATCTTGGCCGGCGCGATCACGGCCGACTCATAATCCGTGATCACGTAGTCCTTGCTGTGACCGGGACCCACGGCCCCGGAGGCGTAGGGGTGGCAGGCCGGCATCAGGTGGCTCAGGTCTCCCATGTCGGTGGAACCGCCCCGGTTGCGGCGGGCCGGCATCACCAGGGTTGCGCTCTCGCCCAATAGTTCCACAGCGGTTCGCCGGAAGATGTCCTGCAGTTTGGCATCGTGGCGCATGGGCCGGTAGCCTGGGATGGTGGTGATGTTGACCGACGCGCCCACCGCCAAGGCCCCGGCCCGGAAGCACCGGTCCACCGCCAGGGAGTTCTCGACCACCATGCGGGGGGTGCCCGAGCGGACCCGCCACTCCAGGCGCACGTCGGATGGCACGGCGCTGACCGCCTCGCCGCCCCTGGTCATGATGCCGTGGATGCGGACGGTGTCGTCGGCCCGGTGGGTCTCCCGTAGAGCGTTGATGGCCTGGATGGCGAAGGATGCCGCGTTCAGCGCATTGACGCCCCGGTGGGGCGAGCTGCCGGCGTGGGCCCCGACCCCGGTGTAGCGCACGAACTTCACCACATGGCCGTTGCTGGTGCCGCCCATGGCGAACTTACGCTCGCCCATGTCGCTGGCGGTGTGGCACATCATGGCGATGTCCACGTCATCAAACTTACCCAGCCTGATCAGCTCCTGCTTACCGCCCAGGAACTCCAGCTTGCCCTCGTTACGCATCTCGAGCCGTTGCTCAACCTCGATGAATTCCTCGGCGGGCACGGCGAAGGGCACGATCTCTCCGGATAATTGGGCCACCACTTCAGGCGTCAGCAGACCAATGGCCGCCCCCAGCATCATGCCGATCTGGCAGTGGTGCCCGCAGGCGTGGGCCGCCCCGGTTTCGGGGTCGGCGTTGGGGTGTTCGGTCACGACCAAGGAGTCCAACTCGCCGATCACAGCCACGGATGGGCCGGGACCCGCGCCGCCCTTGATGCGGCCTTTCAGTCCGGTGAGGGCCAGGCCGCTTTCGTGTTGAATACCTAATTCTTGGAACTTATCGGCGACCAGTTGAGCGGTCTTGACCTCGCGGAACCCGGCCTCAGGATTGGCCAGGACCTGCTTGGCCAGACCCACGATCTCCTTCTTGCGCTTATCGATGGTCTCGCAAGCGCGCTTCTTTAGTTCATCTATTGAGAGAGTAGGAGTGGTCATGGTTCAGGCGCAGGTAAACGTCTCTTCAGAGGCGAGGTCCCGCATGAATCTCAGGTATTCGGAGATGGACATGTCCGGACGTTGGCCGCCGGCGATGGTATTGCCGTGGGACGCATCGTCCGCCAGCAGGTCGATGGCCGTGTAGGCCAGGGCCTTGGCGCCTTTAATAACCGCCAGTGCATAGTCCTCGACCACGTAGGTTGCCCCGTGGCCCAGGCCGGTGGCGCCGCCCACATAGGGGTGGATGACCGGCATCAGATGGCTGATATCTCCCATGTCGGTGGAGCCGCCCCGGTGGTCTACGTAGCCCACGTTCTCCTCGCCGACCAGTTCGGCGGCGTTGGCCCGGAAGATGTCCGACATAGCCTTATTCTGTTGCAGGGGCATGTATCCGGGGATGGTCTGGATCTTGACCTGAGCGCCCACCGCCATGGCCCCGGCCTTGAGCGCCCGGTCCACCTTTTTGTTGGCGTCCATGAGGGCCTCGATGGTCCGGCCCCGGACGAATGTCTCCATCCGCACGTCGGCGGGCACCGCGCTCACCGCCTCCCCGCCCTTGGTGATGATGGGGTGGACGCGGATGCTGTCCTCGTCCCGGAAGGTCTCGCGGTTGAAGTTGATGGCGGTCATGGCCAACATCGCGGCGTTCAGGGCGTTGATGCCCAGGTGGGGCGCGCCGCCGGCGTGGGAGGCCCGGCCGATGAACTGGATGCGTTTGGCCACGGTGCCGTTGTTGGTGTTGCTGATGCACATCATCTTTTCGGCGGGATTGCTGGTGGTGTGGAGCATCATGGCCAGGTGGACGTCGTCGAACTCCCCCAACCTGACAAACTCTGGCTTGCCGCCGAGGAACTCGATCTTGCCAGCCCGGCGCAGTTCGTCCCGGTATTCGATCTCGATATATTCTTCGGCAGGCACGGCCATGAATGCGATGCGGCCGGCCAAATGGTCCAGAACGTCGTGGTTGGTGAGGG
>JACZXN010000424.1 GCA_022571575.1 Chloroflexota bacterium
GGCGGGGAGATCTTCATCGGACCCAGGCTGACCGCCTTTCCCGGGAGGGAATCATGCCCATCTCGCAAGGTGACCAGTTGAAACTGGCCTGAGCCAGGTGGGACAGGATCGCGCTGCCGGGGCCGTCTTCGGGGTTCTGGTCTACCTGTTTGGACCGCTGGTGGGAGGGCCATTGGGGGCGGTCTTGTATGAGGCGCTCCTGCGGCCGGCCGTGCCCAAGAAGGACGAATAACCTAGAAAAGCGAGTAGCCCAGAAAAGCGAATAGCAAGGAGCGGTGGACCGCAGATGTTGACTGTGTTTGGCGTGATCGCCGTGACCATCATGTTCCTTTCTTATTGGGCGGAAGACCGGTCCAAGTGGCTGGTGCTGGCCTTCGCCATCGGGTCGGGGTTGACCTCTTTGTACAGCGGCCTGGCGGAGGTCTACCCCATCACCGTGATCGAGGCGTTGTGGGCGCTGGTGGCCTTCCGCCGGTTCCTGCAGCGACACCGTCGGGAGACAGCGGTGGCCGGCGCGTGACCAGATATGGGCTTGATCCCCGCCGGCTGGGCTACACGGCCTCGCCCGCCGCCTCCCGCACGGTGAATATCACCTCCCGCCCGGCGGTGAAACACTCGCAACACACCGAACGGGACATGGCGTCGCCGCCCGCCGTCTTGAATAATGCGCCGAGGGCGGTGGCCCCGTAACGGCACATCGGCCGGGATAGGCCCCCTTCCGGGCCGATCCGCCAGGTGTTGCCCGGCATCAGCCCCAGCGAGCATGGGCCGAACACCTTGGTGACCACCGCCGTGACCGCCGTACCCGGCCCGAAGGCCAGGGCTTCCACCATCTCCACCTTCTCTTGTTCCCCGGTCCCCGGTTCCCGAGCGGGGATCAGGTCGATCGATTCACACATCGGGTCCTCCATGCGAGACCGGCCTGGGTCAGACCGGCCTGGGGCAGGTTGGCCTGGGACGGCGATATCGGGGGCTGGCGTCTGCCGGGTGACTAGGGAAGCCGCGAATAAGATGGCCGATGCGAAGGCGATCACCATCAGGGCAAACATCACCGGCGTGGACAGCGCCACGACGGCCGCCGCCCCACCAATACGAACACCGGAGCGATGACCATCAGCCCGGTCCCCGTCAACCAGTTCTTGTGGCCTCCGTTTCCTGCATCCATCGCCGGCCTCCCATAACATCCGGTGGTCTCTGGTCCGCATCGGCAAGCTGCCGTGGGTCTATCTTCCGCCATCCGCGGAGTGAGTCCCAGGGCCGATCGGGCCTGTTCCATTGGCCACATGGCCGGATCCGCGAAGAACGCGGCGGCCCTTCGGTTGCCCATCCAGGGTTGCGCGGCGGCGCGGCACGACGAAGTAGGGCGTGCGGAGGATAGGGAGACGGCGATGGCTGGGGCTGAGGGGGAGGGAGCGGTTGCGCGGAACGATGCCCGCGTCGTGCCGGGAAGGGTATTTCTTTCGCTGATGCGCCGAAGGGGTTCGTCTGAAGGGGTTCGTCTGCAAGGGGCGGGCCGCGACGTTGGCCTGCCGGGTGGTCCGTTTTTATGACCCGGCCCGCCGCCGAAATGCCGGAATAGTTAACCCCGGCGGCGGCCAGGTCCCCTCCCACGTCGTACACATTATTGGGTGGATATCAGGGACCGCGGTGGCGGATGGAGAATAAATGAAAAATAGGTGCGTTGCCACCGCGGTTTACTGGCTTGTTTTAAACGGGAACGGGACCGCCCGGCCTGGGATCGCAGCGCCGGGAACGGTTTCTCCCCTTCCGTCATAGTTATTTCTTGTTGAACCAGCCGTTGTTGGCCGGCGGGCCGGCGGCGTTAGGCCGCCTTGGCCGTTCCGTCCTCAGAACCTCCGATGAACCGGTATCCCACGCCGGGGACATTGGCGAACCACTTGGGGTCCTTTGCGTCGTCGTCGAATTTGCGCCGCAACCGCATGATGTGTTGTTTCACCGAGCCGGAGGCGCCCAATCCCGCCTTTGCCAGCTCTTTCTCGATCTCGGCCCGCGAGACCACTGCGCCCTTGCTCTTGACCAATAGGTAGGCCAGTTGAAACTCGGCCGGCGTCAGCGACACCTTGCGGTCTCCCAGATACACCTCATGGGTGGAGGGGTCGACAGTCACGCCGCCGTCGGTCAACAATCCCCCGCCCCGCGCCGCTTTGCCCTCGGTCCGCCGCATCAGACTCCAGACCTTGAAGGTTATCTCCGATAGTTCGCAGGGGAGCTGTATGTATTCGTCCGCGCCCGCTTCCAGTGCGGTTACCGGCTCTAATCCGTTGGACTGGTGGTTCAAAACTACCAACGGAA
>JACZXN010000425.1 GCA_022571575.1 Chloroflexota bacterium
CTGCCCCACGACCTGCTGGTCTACGAGGATGAGGTGCTGCGGGCCCGGGACGTCCTGGAGATTGCGCCGGCGGAGATCTCGGAGCGGCAACGGGAAGGCCGAACGCCGCCGCCGCCCCAGCGGCCCATGCCGCAATGGATGGTCACCGCCGCCATCATCGCCGTCGTGGCGTTCCTCGCCCTGACCGTGGTGATCGCCAACCGGGCGGTCCGCTAGCCGCGTCCCATCGGGGCCCGCGGGCGGCGGTTGACCCGTTGACACCCCTGGGAGCGGATCCTAAACTTTTCGCAGGCGTTTCCCATGCAGACATCACCTCTAGAATCAGTTCGCGCCATCACCTTCGACATGTACGGCACGCTGCTGGACCTGGAAGCCAGCTTCGCTTCCGGGTTCGCCGAGTTCCTGAACGCCAAGGGCCATCCCGGCGGCGCCGGGGAGGTGGTGCGGGCCTGGGAGTCCGCCTACCTCCACGAGAGCAACGTGGACTCCCTCTTGGGCGGCCCCCGAACCCCCTTCGAGGTGGTCCGCCGGGTCAGCCTGAGCCAGCTTTTCTTCAAGCTCAAGATCGACCACACCAAGGATGACATCGAGCGGTTGGTCACCACCATGGCCACGCCGGCCCTCTTTCCCGACGTGAAGGAGAACCTGGCCAGGCTGCGGGGCAGGTACCGGATGTCGGTCCTCTCCAACGGGGACCTGGAGTCCCTGGACCGGGCGGTCAGCGGGCTGGGCATACCCGTGGACCGGGCCATCTCCGCCGAGCAGGCAGGCCACTATAAGCCCCACGCCGGGGTGTACCAGCATGCCATCAAGGAACTGGGGCTGCCCGCCGGGCAGGTGCTCCACGTGGCGGCCCACGCCTGGGATATCCGGGGCGCCAGGGCGGCAGGCATGACCGGCGCCTACATCAACCGTCACGGCATCCCCTACATCGCCGCCGACGGCTCCCAGGCCGAGCTGGAGGTCCCCGGCCTGAAGGAACTGGCCGACCGGCTGACCGCAGCTTAAGAATCAGGCGATAAACTTCAGAACATAGACGCCGCCGGTGGCCAGGGCCGCAGTTGTGAGTGTGAGGAGGAAGCAGTGTCCACAAGGTTGGGTATCGAGTTGCTCATGGAGCCCGCGTTCACCGCCCGGGCCTACCGCGCCCGGCAGATCATCTGCGGGCAGTACGCGTCGTGGGCTGCTGAGATGCACATGCTGCGTATGAGCATGGTCAGCTATTTCCAGTGCTCGGACACGGTGGTGGACCTTTTGGCCCACGGCATCGCCCGCTTGGCTGATGAGAGCCGGCGACGCAGCCCCCGGTTTTCCATCAACTGCCGGGGCGTGGCCGACGGACGGAACGGCAACGGCGGTGGGAACGGACAACGCGGCAACATCTATCTGGACTTTCGGCAGACCGACGTAAATCATCCCGTGACCGTCCTAAGGCGCGATGCCATGGCCATGGTCGATGAGTTGCCCGGCGCGGTCCCGCCGCCGGAGAGCGCCGAATTCCACCCGAAGATCAACCTCATGGAGCATGCCCATCTGCCGTCGCCGGTCATGGCCGACGCCTCCGATTTCGCCAAGGGCGTGGCCATCGACATCGGAGTGCCGGCCGTGGCCCGGGCCTGGAGACTGGTCCTGCTGCGCTACCACTCGGAGGCTGCCGGCGACGACTGGAGCAACGGCGGCTGGGCGTCCGACCTGCGTTGGGAACACCTTTCCAGTTACGTTCTCTAGGTTGCTGAGGGCCGGGCTTTCTACTTTGACGGTGGCAGTGGCTGCCCGGAAATCCCCCTAAATCCCCCCAGCCCCCCTTTACGAAAAGGGGGGATTAGGAGCTATTCATGGACTTCGCGTTTTCCACGGAACAGGCTGAACTTCAGCAGCGGGTGCGCCGCTTGGCCGAGGAGAAGATCGCGCCCATCGCCGAGGAGGCCGACGAGTCGCCCACGGTCCATGCCGGGCTGATGGCCATCCTGGCCGAAGCGGGGCTTTTCCAGTACTGCGTGCCCGAGGAGTACGGCGGGGTCGGGGTGCGGGTGATGGACCTGTGCATCATCCGGGAGGAACTGGCCCGGGTGTCGGTCCAGGCGGACACCAATTTCATCATGCAGGGTCTGGGCAGCTACCCGATAACGCTGGGGGGCACCGACGAGCAGAAGGCCAGGTACCTGCCGCCCATCGCCAGGGGCGAGACCATCGCCGCCTTCGCCCTGACCGAGCCCCACGCCGGCTCCGACGTATTAAGCATGAAGACCGAGGCCCATCTGGACGGCGACGACTGGGTGATCAACGGGCAGAAGAAGTTCATCAGCCAG
>JACZXN010000426.1 GCA_022571575.1 Chloroflexota bacterium
AGCGCCGTGGAGTCCCCCAAGTCAATGGGATGAAGCTCCGATAGGTTCCCTTCGAGCTGTTCGATCTTCAGTACGGCCACGTCCAGGTAATCGTCCTTGGCGAGCAATCCTGCCGCCGTCACCGATCCGTTTGGCAGGGTCACCTGCAGTCCTCTCCCAGACGGGCGGCCCCCTTTTCCAGAGACTACGTGAGCGTTGGTGACCACCAGCCCATCGGCGGCGAACACCACGCCCGAGCCCAAACCGTTGCGGCCCACGCGTACCTGCACCAGGCTCTGGCGCACCCGGTCCGCCAATTCACCAAGATCGGAGTTCAACTGGGAGAGTAGAGTAGTCATCGCCGGCGCCTCACGGATGGGGGGCCGGCGAGACGGTCAGCTCAACCAACTGGCCACCCCGGAGGATACGGACCGTGATGGGCTTGCCGATGCGGTCGCCGTCCAGGCCATTGAATAGATCGTCCATGTGCCGCACTGGGGAGCCCCCCAGAGAGACCAGGGTGTCCCCCAGAAACAGTCCTCCCTCCTCGGCCGGGCTGCCCTGCTCCACCGAGACCAGCAACAGCCCGGTTTCCTGGCCCAACTCTGCGGCCAGGGCATCCGGGAGCCGGGTCGGCTGGGCGCCCACGCCAAGATAGCCCCGGCGGACGCTGCCGTGCTCCTGCAGGTCCCGCACCACCCGGTTGAGAGTGGGGGCGGGCACGGTGATCGAGACGCCGCGCACCAACGCCGAGCTGTTGAGCCCCACGAACCGGCCCTGGGCGTCCACCAGCGGCCCGCCGGAGAATCCAGGGTACATCACGGTATCGGTCTGAAGGTAACGGTCCACCGGCCCGCCGGCGGGGGTCCGCCAGGGTTTGCCCAATGCCGAAACGATTCCCATGGTGGCCCGGACGTTCGCCCCAGGCCGGCCCAGCGCCAAGACCAGATGACCCACCTTCAGGCTTTCGGGCTCGGCCCAGGACGGGACACTGGAGCCCCGCTTGGAAGTTCGAAGCAGCGCCAGGTCGGTGCTGGGATCCCGCCCCAAAAGCTCCGCCGCCACGGTTTCGCCGTCTTGAAAGCCGACGTTGATGTTCTCGTCGCGTTCCAACACGTGGTGGGCCGTCACGATCAACCCTTCGGCGTCCCAGACGATTCCGGTGGCCGGCAGGCGGTCGCGCCCTTCCACCCGGACCAGGCCAGCGGCTGCCGAAGCAACGGCGTCGGCCAGGGCTTCAGAGAGATCGGGCAATACTGTTGACATGTTCTACTCCTGCTCACCGGCCCGCCGCTGCACGATGCCGCTTGGAAGGCCGGTTGAGATTCGCGGTGATTCCGCCGCTTGCATCCAGACTACCAACTCGGAACGGACCGGGCATCCCGAATCCGGCTAGGGCCGGACCCGGAAGAATGGGCAGGTTAAATGGGAAGGATCCCCAGCCGGGTGGCCAGGGTGACCGCTTCGGTGCGGCTCTGGGCGTTGAGCTTGCCCATGATGGAATTCACGTGGAACTTGACGGTGTGCTCGCTCACATCGAGACGGGAGGCGACCCCTTTGTTGGGCAGACCCTCGGCCAGTAGCCGCAGGACATCGTTCTCTCTGGGAGTCAAAAGCGGGGCCGAACCGGGCCCAGGTGTCTCGGATTCGGGGTCTCCGGACAGGGCCGGGTCGGTTACCTGAAGACCGTGACTCAGGGCGATAAGCGCGGCAGCCAGCGCTTCGGGGGACGCGTCACGGCTCAAGAACGCCTGGGCGCCTGCCGCCCGGGCCTGAGCGGCCTGGTTCTTGGTTGCGGCCAACGCAAGCACGGATGGGGTGTTTTCAGGAAGAAGTGTCAAGTTGTGCGAGGCGGACTCCGTTTCCCAGGAAACGTCCCACACAATCACATCAGGAGCGTACACGTCCTGAGGCAGGAACGGGTTTTCATCCCCTGAGATCTGCCCCACCACCGTCAGGCCTGGCTGCTGGTCCAACACCGCCGCCAGCCCGGCCCGGGACAGGCGGTCCAGGGAGACCACCAGGACACGGAGCTGCGTCATATCTTCACGAGCAAGAATCTGGTTTCTCGGCTCAAGATTCCAACATCTGTTTCATCTTAGGCCAGTAGTAGGTCTGCCAACCCTGGCTGATCTGATCAAAACTCTGTTCCGGGACCCCGGTTTGGACCAAGGTCAGCCGCGTGCCCCCATCGATCGCCTCCAGCGAAAAAGTCGCCGTGGAGTAGTGTCCCGGATCCCATCCTTCATCGGACCCGCGCCAGGTCTGGACGATCTTGGCATCGGGAACCAGCTCGAGGATGACGCCGCTGAGAGCGCCGTCATAGG
>JACZXN010000427.1 GCA_022571575.1 Chloroflexota bacterium
GACCAAGTTCCGGGATGAGCCCCGCCCAAGGGCCGGCCTGGTCCGGGTGCGGGAATTCGACATGAAGGATGCATACAGCTTCAACGCCGACGAGGCCAGTCTGGAAGAGAGCTATCAGGCCATGGCCCAGGCCTACCGCAATATCTATCGGCGGTGCGGCCTGCCGGTTTTGATGGCCGAGGCCGACAGCGGGGCCATCGGCGGCAAGGACTCCCACGAGTTCATCCTTCCCACTCCCACCGGCGAAGACACGGTCATAACCTGCCCAAGCTGCGCCTACACCGCCAACGCCGAAAAAGCCGAGGCGAAGTTGCCTGACGTGGCCGCCGAGGCGGAAGAGCCACTGGAAGAGGTGCCGACGCCGGGGATCAAGACCATCGCCGAACTTGCCGAGTTCTTGGACGTGCCCACCGAAAAAACCCTGAAAGCCGTGTTTTACATGGCCGACGGCGAGATCGTGTTGGTCACCATCCGCGGCGATCTGGAAGTCAACGAAATCAAGCTGAAAAACGCCCTGCACGTCAACGAACTGGCGATGGCCAGCGACGATGAGGTCCGCGCCGCCGGCTTGGTGGCCGGCTCGGCTTCCGCAATCGACATCACCGGGATACGAAAGGTGGCCGACCCTTCGATCTCCAAGGGAGCCAACTTCGTGGTTGGGGCCAACAAGCCGGACACTCACCTGCGGGGCGCGAACTACCCCAGGGACTTCCAGGTGGACCTGCTCACCGATATCGCCCTGGCCCAGCCCGGCCAACCGTGTCCTCACTGCGGCCAGGCTTTGGAGGCCATCCGGGGAGTGGAAGTAGGCCATATCTTCAAGCTGGGCACATTCTTTAGCGAGGCCTTGGGAGCGACGTTCCTGGACCAGGACGGCCGGCAACAACCGGTGATGATGGGGTGCTACGGTATCGGCGTGGGCCGGTTGATGGCGGCAGTCATCGAGCAACACCACGATGACCGGGGTATTGTTTTCCCGGCGGCCATCGCTCCCTATCAAGTTCATCTGGTGGGGCTGAATCTGACCCGGCCCGAGGTTGCCCAGGCCGCCGGAGACTTGTACGAAGACCTGTGGCGGCAGGGTGTCGAGTGCCTCTACGACGACAGGCCCGACCAGTCGGCCGGGGTCAAGCTGAACGACGCGGACCTGTTGGGTCTGCCGGTGCGGCTGATCATCAGTCCCAGGAACCTGGATCAGGGATCGGTGGAGGTCAAAAGCCGCCAGGAAGAGACGGCTACCATGGTCCCGTTGGACCAGGTGGTTCAGGACATTCGGGATCGGCTGGAATCTTTATGACCGGACGCGTTGGACCGGCTGCTCCTGCCGGGCTTCTTTAAGCTTCTTTTCCCTCGTTTTTGGAACGGGGGGTAAGCACTGAACTCAGGTATTCCAGGTTGGACTGGAGTTGGGGCGCCAGGTTCCCCTTGCGGGAACTGGAAAGCAGAAGCAGCAGACGTAGTTGCGCGGCCAGGTCGGCCGCCAGAGCCCGTTTAGACCCTTTGATCGTGTCATCGGCCACCGGGACACGGATACCCTCCAGCGGAAGCTTGGTCCGGGACTCTCCGGCCCAGTACTTGTCCAGGCTATCCATTATGATGACGGGTATGTCCTGGGATACGACGAAGGGGGCTTCCTCCGGTGAATCCGCGGGAGTGAGCACGTCCACCAACACCCGGCCCACGTCGCTGTGGCTCATGTGAAAGGTCGCCGCGTTGGGTTGGCTGGTCCCGACGCACCGCCATTCCCAACCGGTGGGAGTGGCATCGTCTTTACCGGGCTCGATCTCCACCGGGCTGGCGAAATCTTCGGCCAGCGTCCGGTCTTCGATCGTTTCCTGGTTTTCGGAGGATTCCCGGTCTTCGGACTCGTTCACTCCTTCTCCCCCAATTCCCACGCCGCGTAAACCTGGTCGGGCAGGGTGATGGGGCCCACGGCCTCTTCGTATTCCTTGACGTGCTTGCTGGCCAAAAGGGCAATGGCCTTGAGCATCTGGGGGCTTACCTTGATACGGGCCCTCAATATCGGTTCCCGCTCCTCCATCTGCTCACCGAAAAACAGGACAGAGGAATACAGGCTGCTGAAAATGTGCATGGAGTCGCAGTAAAAAGTGATCGGGTCGTCGGAATGATCTCCAGAAGAGTCCCCGGCGGTCGGGGTCTCGCCCGGTTTGTGGTAGCTTTCTTCCTTAGGGACCTGGTCTTCGGGCGGTACGTAGGGCCGTTGGATTATGGGCATGGGTCGTCCCCTTTCAAACAGGCGCTGAAGCGGTCAAGGGCCGGTGACCCCCGAGCCGCAAGGCCAAATC
>JACZXN010000428.1 GCA_022571575.1 Chloroflexota bacterium
TGCAGAGTTCGCCGCCGAGACCCAGACGCCCATCGGCCCCGGCACGGTAACGGAGTTCGTGCGCATCCGCATCTTCGATGCCTGGGTCCACGAACAGGACATCCGGCGCGCCCTGAACCTGCCGGGGGAACTGGAGGGGCCGGTGGCCGCCCACGGCGTGGGCCGGGTCGCCCGGGCCATGCCCTTCGTGGTTGCCAGGAAATCGAAAGCCCCCGACGGCACGGCCGTGGTCTTCGACATCACCGGGCCGGCCGGCCGGCTGGTCCCGGTGGGGGTTGAGGGAGGCCGGGGCAGCGAACTGGACTCGGAACCGGCTTCGCCGACGGTGAGGATCACCACTGACGTGGAGACCTTCGCCTGCCTGGGTTGTGGGCGCTGGGACCCTTCGGAAAGCCTTCGGTCGGGCCGGGTAACCGTCAGTGGGGACACCGTCCTGGGCGAGACCATCGTCTCAAACATGAATATCATGATCTGACCGCCGCGGCGATGTTGGAGCGTGCCGCCATGATAAACTCTATCAACTAGTATCCATGCTGAACGAATGCGATCGCGGCGCATCAGTTTTTCTACGTAGGACACCCTGAGGAACTGAACGGATGGCTCAAGCCGAAGTAACAGCCCTGAAGAGACCGCCCATCCGGCTTCCCTTCGGCATCCACTACAGTTGGGTGATCGTTGGGGTGCTGGCGGTGGTCCAGGTCTTCGGCAGCTCCGTGTTCATGATCGCCGGCGTCATGGTGCCGCCCCTGACCGACCCCGAAGGCGGCTTCCGCTGGGGCATCGGCTCCCTCAGCATGGCCATCGGCCTCTACTACGTCTTCAGCGCCATATTCGCCCCCATAACCGGCCATCTGGGAGACCGGTTCGGCGCCCGGCCCATGATGTTCGCCGGGGCGGTGATGTATGGCGTGGGCATGGTCGCGCTGGGGTTCGTGACCGAGCTATGGCACTTCTTCCTCTTCTACAGCTTCCTCATGTCGTTCACCGCCTCCATCACCATGGTCCCGATGATGGCGTCCATCAGTGGCTGGTTCCGCCGCCGCTTGGGTTGGGGCATCGGCATCCTGTGGGCCACCGGCGGCATCGGGACCGCCGTGTTGGCGCCCCTGGTCGCCTACTTGCTGGACACCGTTGGCTGGCAGACCACCTTCACCGCCGTGGGACTGGCGGGCACCGCGATCATGCTCCTGGTCTTCCCGTTGATCCGGAGCAAGCCCGCTGACATCGGCATCCAGCCCTTCGGCACGGCGAGCGGCGAGCCTGAGCCCCCGCCCAAGGACAAGGCCGTGGTGGCGCTGCGCCTCAAGGTGTTCAATCAACACATGCGCCGGACCCGGCCCTATTGGAACCTCCCCCTGGTCCATGCCTTGGGCTGCGCCGGGATGGGGATCGTGCTCATCTATGTGATTCCCCTGGCAGTGCAGGAGGGCCTTGGCCTGTCCGCCGCGGCACTGATCATCACCATCATCTCCCTGGTCAGCATCAGCAGCAGGCTGGGGGCCCCGATCGTGGCTGAGGCCTTCGGCCCCAAGAAGGTCATGGCCGCCAGCCTGGCCATCCAGTCCGTCACGGTGCTCATCTTGTTCTGGGCCCACGACCCCTGGGTCTTCTATCTCTTCGCCGCGACCTTCGGCGTGGGGTTCGGGGCCGAATGGACCGGGTATCTGGAGATCAACCGCCGGTATTTCGGCGACGGGCCCATGGGGAGCCTTTACGGATGGCAGATGACCGGCGCCTTCGCTGGCCATGCCGTGACCACGTTCCTGGCCGGCCTGATCATCTACGTAACCGGCTCCTTCTATCCGGTCTTCGCGCTTTCCGCGGTCTTCAGCGCCGCCGGACTGCTGGTCATCGCCACGCTGGACAGCACCTCCCACGTCTTGATCCCCGACTGGGAAGATTCCCTGCCGCCGGAAGCCAGGAGCAACTTCGTGCCCGGCACGGCGGGGGCGGGAGACTAACCTTTCCGGGACGGGGATTGCCTCATGGCCTGCGTGGCCCCATCTCGGTGCGCGTCGAGGCATCCAACTTCTTTCTTTGACGCGGCCTTGACGCTTACCTGTCATTCCGAGGCGTCAGCCGAAGAATCCCGTTGCTTAAACGCCAACGCCGGCCGGGGACAAAGAGACCCTTCGCTACGCCCTGGCTGACAACTGGGTAGAACGGTCAGACCTGGAAACTAGGTGCGGTGGATATTTGAACGAAACGGCCCCGCTCTATCCCTGGTCCAGGAACTCCCGCACCCACTGGCTCATGGGCTCCTTGTCGTAACGGCTGTTCATCAAGACCACGTTCCGGTTCCGGT
>JACZXN010000429.1 GCA_022571575.1 Chloroflexota bacterium
GGGTCCGGGAATCAGCTGCAGGTCCCATTCGGATATCTCACCGTCGGGCAGGACCACCACGCACCCCAGTTCGGGCGGGGGCTGAAACCCGGAGCCCGGCGGTAACTCCAGCTCGATGGCCTGGATGGTGCTCATGCCCAGGAACGGAGGAAATGGCCTCAGTTGGGAGGCCAGGCCGGCCACGGCCGCCCGCAGCCGCTCGGCGGTCTCCCGCGAGTGCTCTTCCGGCGAGGGATGAGGGGTCGAAGATTCGTCCGATGCGGTCATGATGGGTTAATTCTAAACCGGTGGGAAGCCTCACGCCAATTGACACCGTGAAACAGCCGCCATTACCATTGGTAATCGAGACGCACCCTGGCGGCTGGCCGGGTGGTCTCTGGGTGGCACCGTAGCTCAGTGGTTAGAGCGGGCGCTTCATAAGCGCTAGGTCACTGGTTCGAACCCAGTCGGTGCCACCAATCTCCTCTGTTCGATGGCCTCGCACCCCTCTCCCCACCATCTCACCCCCTCCTCGTGGTTGCCATTGCCTTAACGGGCTCGGAATGATATCCAGGTATATGGGCCATCTGACACTTGGGACCACATCATCATCACGCAGGTGATGTGGGCGCCGGGGCTGGGACGCCACGTTTCTGCTGACGCCGGCATCTTCGGCCCTGTTCATGGCTGACCCGAGGACTGGGAGGCAATCGGTATTTGAAGCGACCCAAGTTTCATCCCATGGAACTGGTCCGGGTCAGGACTCCCAGCCAACACCAAAAACTGGGTACCCATCCTCCGGGCACCCTGATCATGGGGAAGACCGCCACCGTGGAGATCGCCGGTCTGATCAACGGCGGGTCTTCGTCCGATGGCGACTCCATGACCCCTGCTTACTACATCCGGATCGGAGACCTCCCACCGGTCCTGATCTACGAAGAATGGCTGGAAGCGGTCTAATCTTGGGAGAACGCCTCCGGTTGCCCCCACGTCGTCTCCCTTCCACATGCGGTTGCAATTAAGATTCTCCAATGATATCTATTTTAATAAGCATGCCCGGCCGCCGTCTCCAAAGGGCAGATGACCCGGCTCAGTAGCGGCTGGACGGCCGGCAATCCCGTGGCACAGATCAACCTCCCGGTGGGTCGTCACCCGCCGGGTGTAGCGATAGCAAGTCAGTACTTGGCTCAGCACCGGTAGCCCAGGGGGACGCTTCTGCGGCTGGCGGCGGAGATGCCGGTGTTACGCCCAGAGCCGGACTACGCCGAAAAATGCGCGGGATAAGGTGAGGAATTGGAAAGGGACGGATCAGACCTCGGGGTCGCCAGTCCGAAGTTTCAACCATGCCAAATCGTAAGGATCAAAACGACCGCCGAATTGGAAGACCCCGGTTTCCTGGTGCCGCTGGAGCATTCCATGGGAAAGACGGGTGTCGTCGAGTTGGAGGGCAGGGTCTACACCCACGGTCCCGGGAAAGTGCCTTCCATGGAACAGGCTTATTTCGTCCGGATCGATGGCATTGGTCCCGTCCTTGCCGGTGAGGACTGGCTTGAGGACGCGGAGACCACGGAACCGCCAGGCAGATGATTCGGGATGCCCGCGGCGCACCGCATCCCCCGGTATCCGCCGCCTCTTAGCCGTGCCCGGTGTGGCCACGTTGGTTTAGAATGATCACCAAGACTATTCGGCCGCGAGCCCACACTGGAACCAGCTTTGAATACGGCAAGAGCCGGCGCTCGATTCGCCATGGCGACGCTATTTTTGACGGCCGCTCTGTGGCTGATGACGCCCCAGGCATACGCCCACGATGGCCCGCATAACGTCGATTGCGGCGGTCCTCAGATCGTCATTGAGGGGGGCCAGCCGTCGCCCTTCACCCTGCCCGCGCAGGCCGGTGAAACCCTAAAGATCGAGCCCGGCGCCGTCCTCACCATCCGCGGCGTCGACCTGCCGGCAGACACTTCGCTCCACTGGGGAATCCAGGGTCTGGGCACGGAGCTTGTGGGCAAGGACCTGCGGTTCACCTCGGGAGCGACCACGATAAAGGTGGCTGACTTCTCCTCCCACGCCCGGGGTATCTACGAGGTCGAAGGCACCCTGTTCAGCGGGCCCATCGAACTCTGCACCATACCCTTCAAGGTGAACATCTCGGGCTTCGGCGGCACGGCGGCCTACGTGGCCGCCGGCGTCTCGGCGGTGGCCGGAGCCGGGGCTCTGGCCGGCGCGCCCCTGGCGGCCAACGGACTAACCGCCAAGCTGGACGCCAAGGTACAGGTGGCGCGGCGCCGGCCCCATGGATTGCGCCGCTGGCTCCCGGTCCCCG
>JACZXN010000430.1 GCA_022571575.1 Chloroflexota bacterium
GCTGCCGTCACGGCGTGGATCGATGGGAATCAGGTAGCCGCCACCAACATGTCGGGCGGTACCTACACACTGCTGGTTGACCAGGGTGATTCTTCCTTCGCCGGCAAGACAGTGTCTTTCAGAGTCGGCGGCGGCAACGCCACCCAGACTGCCTCCTGGACGCAGGGCGGCGGCGATGAGTTGAACCTCGTTGCCACCACCGGAGGAGTAGGCGGCGGAGGACCTGGCGAGACAGGCGGTACCGGCGACAAGGGTGCTACCGGCGCCACCGGCGCTACCGGACCTGCTGGTTCCGCCGGTGCTACCGGACCTGCTGGTTCCGCCGGTTCCGGCGGCGCAGCCGGTTCCGCCGGACCTGCCGGTCCCGAGGGTGCCGCGGGCTCCACCGGTGCTGCCGGTCCTACTGGAGCAGCCGGTGATGACGGCGGCGGCGGACTCATCGGAATCATCGCCCTCATCATAGCCATCGTCGCGCTCTTGGCCGCCGGTGGATCCTATATGATGGGACGGCGCGCCTGATCCCACTTGGGAAGACTTAGGTCGCAACCAAGAGAGGGAGTCCCGGTGAAACGGGACTCCCTCTTTCTTATTCCCACGTCCCGAAATCGGGACAAACCATCAACCAATCGGGTTGCAAAGGACCGCGCTATGGGCCACGATAGATGGTGGTCGTTGGCCCGGTCAAGCCATACCGGGGCCTGAGGCAACCTCTCGCCGGGCAACCGGAAGGTTTCCTTGCCCGGACCTGGCGATAGAGGGTGTCGGACGAATCCGGTGAGGTATGTGTGGTGCGGCGGTTTCTTACAGTCAATCTCCTGATCGCGGCGCTTCTTCTAGCCGCCCTGGCGGTGATGGGCGCTGGTCCGAATCAGCCCGAGCGGCCCCCTCAGCCCTTCTTCCAAGACTTCTTCTCCGGCACGGTGCTGTTGCAGGGGTCGCCGCCTCCCGAGGGCACTCTCCTCATCGCCTGTATCGATGACTGCGAGACCGTGTTCCAAAGCGCCCCTTACCGCCTGAAATCCGACGGCCGCTTCGACCAACTGGAGGTGGATCCTTCGAACGAAGACTTGGTCGGGCACATAATCACCTTCTATCTCGTGAACGAGTTCGGCAGGATCCGCGCGGCAGAGTCGAGGCCGTACATCGGTGTGTTCGACTTCTACGCCCAAGACCTCACCTTCGTGGACCCGATGC
The DNA here is from genome assembly GCA_022571575.1 of Chloroflexota bacterium. The sequence goes on from JACZXN010000430.1 coordinate 1,195, forward strand.
CCGCCCCGGAACCGACTCCTGCTCCGTCCCCGACCTCCGTGCCGGAACCCACCCCCAGGCCGACTCCCACCGCCTCATTGCCGGTGGCGGGAGACCCTTCTGTTACCCAACTGCCAAAGATGGCGCTGATGGCCGGTGGAGCGGCGGTGGTGGCCGGTGCGGGCCTTCTGCTGGCGGCAAGGCGGAAGGTGACCTAGGCACGCCTCCTTCTCCATCTGCTCCGCCATTTCCCGGCTGCGGGCATGGCTGACCGGCCTCTTGGCCCAATACATGCCGTAGGCTGTTGCCCATGTTAGGCATAACGCTGGACAAGTTTGTGACGGGTCAGGGGTGGGCTTGAAGGATTGAGCGGCCCGAAGGATGAAGAACTGGGATAGTACGAGATACTGATAGCCAGGCTTGGGAAATACACGTTAGAATCGTCCGTTCTCCCTGCGCCCGTCTTAGGGTGGTTCGACAAGCTCACCACGAGCGGTCTTGATCACGCTGATCATCGGCAGAAAGCACTGGAAGAGCAGTGGAAGGCCGGGTGTCTACCGGGGTCTTCCCTGGTTGGTCATCACCACGACGCGCATGTCGGCGCCCAGACTGGAGGTGGTCACCACCAGCCGCGGCTGTGGTTGCACCGCGTCCAGTCCCATGCGCCGTACAAAGTTGTCGATGGGGTCCATCTCGACGTTGACTCCGGGCGTTTTGAAATGCATGGGAATCACGATCTTGGCGTCCAGGTCCTGAAGGGTCTGATAGACCTGGTTCACGTCCAACGTGCAATGTCCGCCCGTGGGCACCAGCACCACGTCCACAGGCTTCAATTCATCGACCAGGTGGGTGGGTAGAGGCGTCGAGAGATCGCCCAGGTGGCAGATGTTGATGTTGCCGATCTCAATGCTGAATGCGACGTTGCGCTCTTCCCTGGGTTGCCCCTCGGCCAGCGGCGTCATCACACCGCGGGCGGTTACGCCGTTGAATTCGTATTCTCCGGGGGCGCTGAATACCTTGGGCGCCCCTTCGATGCTCTCAGCGTTGCTATGATTGGGGTGGGGGTTGCTAACGGTCACCACCGATGCGGGGCGGTTATCGACCCTCAGGCCGATCGACGCAGGATA
>JACZXN010000431.1 GCA_022571575.1 Chloroflexota bacterium
GCCCCGGACAACCTCAAAGTCTCCGGTGTAGACCGGGGAGTCGGGCAGCGGGTTGATCGATTCGGTGGGCGAGTCCCCGACCTCACCGAATCCAGCGAACAATCCGGGCCGGACGCCGAGCATGACATCGAGTATCTTTCCCTCAAGGGTCGCAGACCCGTTGGCGGAGGCCTGGATGAAGGGGACGAACAGGCCTGGGTACCGTTTGGTGGCCCTCTCGGCCACCTGGATGGCCGGGGAGGTGATCTCCGGGAAAGTGGGGAAGAAGGCGAAGGCCTTGACGCTCCCTTCGTTCTGCAGGGTGCAGGCGATGCGGTCGATGGTCATCGTCACGCCGAGGAGCGGGCGCTGCTCTAGGGCGATGGTGTCATACAGGTCGGATTCCGCCCCCCTCGGCGCCACGTACGTGGTGTCGTGCGAGCCGAGACCCTCATCGGAAAGTTGGGGGATGTGCAGGTGGGAGTCGATCAACGGGCCTTGGTAATAAGAAACCGGGAAACTCGCCGTGGGCGCCGCGCCACAGGTGGACGGCGTGAAGGCGGCGTCGATCCTTTTCGGCCACTCGGCGTTCCAGGCGGCGATCTCCCGGGTGTCCGAGGTGCAACTGCGGATCGTAAAGCTCTCCTGACTCGACGGCGAGCGGTCTTCCAGTTCTATCAGCGTCTCCATGCCGATCTTATCGGCCAGGCACCACATCAGCCCTGGGGACTCCAGAGACCGGGCCAAGAGCGTCTTCGGTGTCTCGGCCGGCACGGTGGTGCTGGTTGGCACGGGGGCCGGGGTTTTTCCGGTTTCCCCCGCCGCCGCTCCCCCGCCGTTGAGGCAAGCCTGTAACACGGCCATCTCCTCCGGGGTTGGCGCACGGCCGGCCAGCTCCATCAGCGCCGCCATACCCAACTTGCCGGTCATGCATTCGAACGCCCCGGGGATGGCCATCACCTGGGCCAGCATGGCTTTGGTGTCCATGCTGGTTGCACCGGTGGCCCCACCCGCTATCAGCGGTGCCGGTGTATCGGAGACCATGGCGGGAGAAGGCGTTGCAACTCCGCTGGCACCGGACTTCTCGCTGGTGGCTCCCGCCGTGGCTTCCGCCGTGCCTTCCATCGCGGGGGCGTAGATCGTTGGGGGGGCCCCGGCGGCCACGGAACCGGACGGAGTGGCGGCGCTGCCCAGTTGGGGATCGGAGACCCCACCGCAGGCGGCCGCCAATATGGCGATCAAGGCAAGAACAGAGATGATAAGTGCGTGTTTATTCATCATTCGAGCTTATGACCGGGCTTGGATATCTTCAAACCTCTTTCGCCAGGGCCACCCGCCTGACCGCCGGAGCTCTTAAGATCCGCTGTTTCCGGGAATCAGGCGCTCCGCGTTCTTGTAGGCCAGGTCTTCCTGGATCTCCGCGTCGAACCTGCCGATGAAGGCGCGCCCGAAATCAGCCAGCAGCTTTCCCAGGTCGGTGTCGTAGTTCCAGGCGATGTCCACCCGGTCCGTTCCCCACATATGCCGATCCGGGTGGGCTTCGATCATCGGACGGTACAGGTCGTAGGCCCAGTCGAGCATCGAGTCCCAGTCTCGCTCCATGGCGGCCGCGGTGGTTGCCGCAACTACCGGTGTGGCCGCCGGCTGGGAGGTTTCAGAAGCGCTGGCACCGGACTGGACGGGTTGGGACCCGCTTGGCGCATCCGAGGCCCCGGCGCACGCCGACGCCAAGATACCAATCTTAGCCAGGACGGATAGGAGCGGTCGGTGTTTGTTCATATCTCAAGGAAATGACCGGGCCCGGAAATTTTCAAGGGTAGACCGGCTGATGGCCCCGGCGAAAGCCGGCCGCGCGGAGCGGATTGCCTTTACCGCCGGCCGCTGAGAGGATGGGTTCAGGGTATCGTCCAGGGAGCCGTTTGAAGCTTCCCCGTAGATCGTGCGTGGGAATTTCCGGTTGGCCTTACAATCTTACAGGTATATTTCAGGTAGATGAGATCTAAGAAACCGCTGGTCTTGGTCTTGGGTGCGGCATTGTTTTTCATATTCCTTTCCTGCACCGGCCCCACTTTCCGCAGGACGATCGACGACCCGATCATGACCCCGGTGAAGATGGCGTCCGCGTTGCGCGAGGGGAGCGGGGACATCGATTCGACGGCCGGACCGGCTCTCGGCTGGTCAAAGACCCGACGCCATTGGCTGAAAACGCCGCCATGGCGCGCGATCGCCCACCGGCTCGATGCAAGAGATTGAAACGCAAGGGAAACCTTGGATTGGCTTTGTTTCGTAATTTCGCCAAGCGCGGCGCCCGACCCCAGCT
>JACZXN010000432.1 GCA_022571575.1 Chloroflexota bacterium
TGCTGCCCCATTACGACAACAGCGTGGTGGTCACCTCCCACGCCAAGGACCTGGCCCTGCCGGGAGAGCGCATCGGCTACATCGCCGTGAACCCCAACTGCCGGGACCGAGAGGAACTGTGCGCCGGACTTTCCTTCTGCAACCGGACCCTGGGGTTCGTGAACGCCCCGGCCCTGATGCAGCACATCGTCCGCAACCTCCAGGGCGTGAGCGTGGACGCGGGCTATTACGAGAAGAAACGGGACTTTCTCTGCCGGAGCCTGGGGGAACTGGGCTATGAGGTGGTGCGGCCCCAGGGGGCCTTCTACCTATACCCCAAAGCGCCCATCGAGGACGACGCCGCATTCTGCCGGACGCTCCTAAACTTTAACGTGCTGGTGGTGCCGGGGCGGGGCTTCGGCACGCCGGGCTACTTCCGCATCGCGTACTGCGTCGAGGACTGGGTGTTGGAGGGGGCGGTCGAGGGCTTCGCCAAGGCGTTGGCGGAACCGGGAAACTAGTCCCGGCCCACTCCGGCCCTACCCCAGGCCCTGATCCTGGTAGGCCCGCACCCGGGCCGGGGTTCTGGGGTTGGGTATCAACAGATAGAATATGGCCGCCAAGCAATAGAACATGACCAGGGGGATCAGGGCCCATTTGAAGCTGCCCGTATGGTCGAATATGATCCCCATCCACACCGGCGTGCTCATGGACATCAACTGATCGGGCAGGTGCTGCCAGCCCCGCAGGGTGGCGTAGCTGCGCCGCCCGAAAAAGTCTCCCATGATGGCCCAGGCCAGGGGATTGGCCGTCTCGGAGAAGGCCGCCAGCACCACGAATACCACCACCTGCCAGATGTGCCCGGCGCCGTTCACCAGGGCCAACAGGGACAACGCTCCGCCGATCATGCAGGCGGAACTCAGCTTCCGTTTGGACCAACGGTCGCCCAGCCAGCCGATGATGGGTGTCATCAACAACAGGCTGAAGGACATCACCCCGACAAATGCCACGGCGATGGGTTGAGCGTTGCCCTCGGTGCGCCCCGACCCCATCAGGAACCAGACCACCAGGGGCACCAGCAGGAATTGGGTGCCGGAATGGACCACGTTCCGCATGCCCACGGCCAGCACCAACATCCAGTATGTGGGCGTCCTCATGGCCTCGGGTGCGGTGAAATCCGGCTCCCCGGCATGGAGAATGGTGGCGCCGCGAAATTCTTTATCGGGCTCCTCACCCTCCGGTGCGGCCAGGGAGGCGATATTGACCTCGTCTTCCGGGATCGGGTCTCCGTCCGGCCGCAGCCCCATGCTCTCGGGGTTCCGGCGGATCATCAAGGACATGGGGGTTACCAACGCCAGGATGATCACACCGGAGATGAAGGCCGCCGGACGCCAACCGGCGCTGAGCACCAAGAATCCCATCAGCGGGGCAATGACCGTGCCGCCGATGGCCGTGCCGGTGCCCGCAATGCCCATGGCCAGGCCCCGGTGGCGCCGGAACCACTGGTTGAGGGCCGGCATGGTGGCGTTGTTGTAGCCGGCCCGGAACCCAAGAGACAGCAGTCCCACGAAGATAATCACGAAGTAAAGGTAGTTCTGGGTGAAGGAGAGCAGGATGAACCCTAGACCGGAGGTGAGACCACCGAACAGCAGGATGATTCGGGGGCCGAAACGGTCGGTTGCCCAGCCCATGAGCGGGCCCTGGAGTCCTCCTTCCATGCGGCCCAGCATCTCGGCGAATGAGATCGCGGCGAGGCTGATGCCCAGTTCGTTGCGGAGGGGGATGATGTAGGAGGTGAAACCCTTGTTGAAGGTGCCGTGTTTCAGGGAGTCGGCGCCGGCCGATGCGATCGCGATCCACCAGCCATAGAAAATGTTGCGGGGCAGCCGCAGTCTTCGTTTGATGGGTTCTTTGATCACGTTGGAGGGGTTTCTCGCGTCCTGAACGGCCAGGGGCCGGATCGCCAAAGGCCGGATGCACGGATAGCCGGGATAGCCATGGGGATGAGGCTGGTCTAGTATACAGCCTGTTTGGCCTCCAGGCCCCGTGGCCAGTCTTGGATTCGGGCCAAAGGCGACACAGCAAAGAGCCACCTGAATCATGGGGCCAGGCCCTGCCCAACCGCGGTTCCGGTCCCGAAAAAAAAGGCCAGGCCGTGGTGGGCCTGGCCGGTGATGGCCGTTCATCCTGCGCCGGAGCGGACCGGCTTAAAGGTTGATGACGATGTTGTCCGGACCGCGCGACAGAATCGCTTCCGCCGGCTCGTCGTAGGGGTTGCCCTCGATGTGATTGAAGTTGGCGGGCACG
>JACZXN010000433.1 GCA_022571575.1 Chloroflexota bacterium
ATCGCCGGGCGGGAGGTGACATTTACTGTGCGGGAGCCGGTGTAGGCGCCCGGGCGGAAAACGAACCCAACCCTGGTCCATGCCTGGTCCATCGATGGCCGGCGCCCGTCATGCGCCGGCTTTTTCTGTTTCCCGCCGGTGTCTCTGGACAAACCGGCGGACGGCCACCAACGCCCATAACCCTTCGATCACCGTGATGGGGTAAACCGCCGCCAGCCCGCTGTAGAGAGAGGTCAGCGCCGACCCAAAGGCGAAGACCAGCACCAACCACTTGGATCGCTCCTCGGCCCAATAGGAAAGGAACATGATGGTCACGGCGATGGCGCCGAATACGGTCAACATCTGCGGTCTATCGCTCCTTCTTAGGCGCTGTTCTTAGGCTCGCCGCTCCAGGGCACGGCTCATACACCATTGCTCCCACCGGCCATTCAACCAAGCTGAGCGGAAACCTCGATCAGTTGGCCGGAGGGCCTTCGTCGAACTGGACCAGTATCCCGTCGGGGTCGTAGACGAAGATGGTCCGGACGTTGCCCGACCCGTCGGTGAAGTCCGCCATGGTCCCCGCCAGGGGCACCCCCTTGGCGATCAACTCCTCGGCGTAGGCTCTCACGTCCTCGACCTCGAAGGAGATATGGCTGATGCCCCTCTGGTCCAGCTTGATGGGTTCGCCGCTCACCTGGTCGCCCGGATGGGAGGTCAGCACCAGGAAGGGCTGGGGCGATTCAGGGTCATCGAACCAGACGTTGGCCACCGTCCGGGCCTTTCTGGGGCGTTCGTACATCTCCGCCGACTCCGCGCCCGGCCGCCGCGCCATCTCCTGGGTGGTGTGCATCTTCACGGTCAGTCCCAGGATGTCCCGGTAAAACTCCAGGGACTTCTCCAGGTCGGCCACGCAGAGTGCTATGTGGGATACGCCTTTGGCCTTCAAATCAGACTCCCATGTAACGGATCGATTGAACTGGATTGATGGAAAGGGCGGCCGCGCATCTCCGGCGGCGCACATGCCAACGGGCGGCCGGCGGAGGGTAAAAGGCGGTGTCACCTCGAGTCAAAGTGTAAGATGCTGGCGAATATGATCGTCCTTGTACTTCTGCCTTGTACCTTTGGCGATGGATACGGGACGCACGAGGTGTTTTGATGGTCCCAGCAGGCGAGAAGCTGCCCCTGCCCCTGGAGGGTATCAGAGTATTGGACGCCACCCATATCGTGGCCGGGCCCTTTTGTTCCATGATCCTGGCCGACATGGGCGCGGAGGTGATCAAGATCGAACGGCCCCGCACCGGAGACCTGGCCCGGAGCCGCGGCCCGTTCATCAAGGCCGAGGACGGCCGGGAGATGAGCTCCCGCTTCCTTGGCGTGAACCGCAACAAGAAGAGCGTATCCATAGACTTACGCAACCCCAGATGTAAGACGGCCTTCGAGGAACTGGTCCGCAACTCCGACGTGCTGGTGGACAACTGGGGCTCCGGGGCCTTTCGCCGCCTTGGACTGGGTTACGACCGCCTGAGCGAGATCAATCCCGGCCTGGTCTACGCCAGCATCACCGGCTACGGCGACAGCGAGGGCCTCAGCGGCCCCTACTCCGATTGGCCGGCCAACAACCTGAGCATCCAGGCCATGTCCGGGTGGATGGAGATCACCGGCGATCCCGACGGGCCGCCCCAGAGTGTGGGCGACAACATCGGCGACTCCATCCCCGGCGTCTGGACGGCCCTGGGAATCGTCCTGGCCCTGGAGACCAGGCGCAAGACGGGGCGAGGCCAGTATGTGGACATGGCCATGTACGAGTGCATGGTCTCCCACATAGAAAGCAACATGAACTCCTTCCAGGCCACCGGCGCCAACCCCGGCCGGTCCCGAGAGCGGCTGGCCACCGCGGGCATCACCTTCCGCGCCAAGGACGGCTACGTGGTGTTGGCCGGAGTACGGACTGAGGAACGGCTAAGAAAGCTTTGGAAGGTGGTGGGCCGGGATGACCTCTTGGAAGGCGACCCCCGGTATCTGGCTGGACCCGGCATGGACGGCCAGTTCTACCAGGACCACATCATCCCGGCCATCGAAGAATGGTCGTCCCAGGTCCCCAAGTTCCAGGTGGCGGCGACGCTAACGGAGATTGGCTTCTCCATGGGCGTCACCCAGACTATGGCCGACCTGTCCCAGTGCCCCCAGTTGGAGGGCCGCCAGATGTACGTGGACACGGGTGACACCCTGGGCGGGACCTTCCGCGGAGTGAGGACACCGGTCCGGCTCACGGCCTGCGTTGATTCCCCTCAT
>JACZXN010000434.1 GCA_022571575.1 Chloroflexota bacterium
TTGGATCCCAGGACTGGCCGGCGGGTTTATCCTTATCGTGCTCACCCGTTATCTCCACAACGAGCCGGCTGCCATCGGACTGCGCCAATGGGGCGCTCCGGACGACGAACCCATCCGCAGGATGCAGAACAACGACGTCGCCAAGATTCGCACCGATGTCTTCCTGAAGCAGGCGCAGAAGACCAACGCATTCTGGAACCTGGTGGGTATCCATTTCTGGGGCTGCGCCGGGCACAACATCATCCTGATCCTGTTGGTCGCCATGGCCACCGACGCAGGACTCACCAAGGGCACGGCGGTGGCGGTGTACCTCACCCTCACCATCGTCAGCACCATCACCCGTTTCGCGGTGCCGATTTTGGCCGACCGTTTCGGGGCCAAGACCATAATGAAGCTCTGCTTCTCGGCCCAGACCTTCCCACTGCTGCTATTGCTTGTCTCCCAGGACACCTCTACCTACTTCATCTTCGCGGCGCTCTTCGGCTTTGGCATGGGCGGCGAGATGACCGCCTTCCCCATCATCAACCGCCAGTATTACGGCGACGCGCCCACCGGGACCACCTACGGGTGGCAGATGGCCGGGGCGGGCATCGGCATGGCCATCGGACCGATCTTGGGCGGGTTCCTGAAGGACTGGACCGACACTTACACCTGGTCCATCCTACTTTCCTTCGGTCTCAGCGCCACCGCCGTGGTCTCCATCTTCTTACTGCCCTCCACGCACCAACGCCAACTACCCGATTGGGAGGACGCTCTGCCCCCCGAGGCCCGGACGGGTAGAGCAATTGGAACTTCCGCGGCGATGCCCGCCTCTGGCGGTGGAGACGGTTCCAACGATTAACCCCATGGGGGTGTCCTGAGGCATGGCGCAAGAACGCCTGTGGAATGACGACGAGGGGGCGGATGGCGGGGCGCAACCGGGCCCCACGATATCCGCCACCGAACTGGGGACCTACGCCAGGTCTCGCTTCTGCCCCCGTTGCGCCTGGGTCCGGCTCCACATCAAGAACCTGCCCTACCAGAGCTTTCCCGGCATCTTCAGCAGCATCGACCGCTACAACAAGCTGATCGTCCACAACCATTTCGACCGGGAGGGTCATGCCCCGCCGTGGCTGGCCGAATTGGGGGAGACCGGCGGGTACGTCAATCCACCGCACTGGTCCAGCTTCAAGACCCTGGACGAGGAGACTGGAATCACCCTCCGGGGGGAGGCGGACGGCATCTTCAAACTGGCCGACGGCTCATACGTGATCGTCGACTACAAGACCTCCCGTTACAATCCCGACCGGCCCGGCATGTTCAGTAATTACGAGGTCCAGTTGAACGCCTACGCGTTCATCGGGGAGCGGAACGGGTTCTCCCCAGTCTCGAAGCTGGCCCTGGTCTACATGGAGCCGGCCACCGACAAAGAGACTGCCCAGGAACCGGGCCTGGTCGACAGCCGGGGCTTCACCATGGGCTTCCACGCCAGGGTTGTTCCAGTGGAGCTCAGGCAGGCAAAGTTGCTGCCGCCCCTGCTCCGCAAAGCCCGGAGCATCTGGGACATGGATACCCCGCCAGCCAGTGTCAGGGATTGCAAGGACTGCGCGGCGGTGGACGGGTTGTTGGAGAGGCTGGGCGGCTCCTCACCCTAAAGGGTAGGCCCCCCAAATTCCTGGAAACACCTGGTCTGCTGTCACCCCGAGCGAAGCGAGGGGTCTCATTGCTCTGGTGGAACCGGGTCACACCGCAAAACGAGATTCTTCGTCGGCCTATGGCGCTCCTCAGAATGACAGTTTTGAGCTCAGCGGAGGGATTGCTGTCTGCGTTAAGTTGACGCCCGCCCCCGGCGCAGGGCGCGGCCCGGCAGCACTCCGGTGTTCTCCCCGTTTTCGATGACCACCCGGCCGTTCACGATCACGTAATCGATGCCTACGGGATAATGCTTGGGGTCGTCTTTGGTGGCGTGGGTCTTGACCGTGTCGGGGTTGAAGATGACGATGTCGGCCTTGAATCCGTCCCGCAGCAGTCCCCGGTCCGGCAGGCCCAGCCGCTGGGCCGGGAACGAGGTCATCTTGCGGATCGCCTCGGGCAGTTTCAGGTGCTTCTCGGCCCGGACGAACTCGGCCAATACGATGGGGAAGCAGCCGTAGGTGCGGGGATTGGGGTATTCGCCGAAGAGGATGGCGTCGCTGGCGATCATGCCCGCCGGGTGGGACACGAAGGCGTAGAGGGTCTGGGCGTTGGTGCCCAGTCCCACTGTGGATATGCCCAGGTTCTCCTCGATCAACAGG
>JACZXN010000435.1 GCA_022571575.1 Chloroflexota bacterium
TCAGGTCTAGCTTCAGGTGGACTCGGCCTGTTGGGCGTCAGATCGGCCGCCGGACCGGCGGCGGTGTTGACGGAGGGTTCAATCGTCCATGATCACCGGGATGCCGGCGGCCTCCGCTTTGGCCGCGGATTCGGGGTGTATCACGCCGTCCTGCATCCAGATGTATTTGACGCCCACCTCGATGGCCTGGTCCACCACCGGCGGCACCAACTCGGAACGCCGGAAGATGTTCACCATGTCGATGGGCTCGGGGACCGACTTGAGGTCCGGGTAGCTCTTTTCGCCGAGGACCTCTTCGACCATGGGGTTGACCGGGATGATCCGGTAGCCCTGTTCCTGCATATACCGGGTAACGCGGAAGCTGATCCGGTCCGGGTCGCCGGACAGGCCGACCACCGCGATGGTCTTGCTGTTCTGCAGTTGCTCGTCAACCAGGTCCATGGCGCCTCCCGCCAATTCCGATTTTTGCGTCAGTTCCAATTCTTAGTGGAGATGTACTTGTAGGCCGCGACCGCCGCCGTGGCGCCGTCGCCGGCGGCGGAGATCAACTGGGAAGAGGAGTTCTGCCTCAGATCGCCCACCGCGTAGACGCCCGGCACGTCGGTCTCCATGGACACGTTCACGGGGATGTGCCCGGCGTTGTCCGTCTTCAAGAGTCCGTCCACCATCCCGGAGTTGGGCTCGAGGCCCACGTAGACGAACAAGCCCGAAAGCTCGATGGCGTTCTCCATGTTGGTCACGGTGTTGCGCAGCCGAAGCCCGGAGACGGTGTCTGAGCCCAGCACTTCTTCGATCACCGTGTTCCAGACCACTTCTATCTTGCGGTTCTTGCCGACCCGGTCGATCAGGGCCTGCTGGGCGCGGAGTTGGTCGCGGCGGTGGATCAGCAAGACGCGCTCGGCGTACTCCGTGAGGGTCAGGGCCTCGTCGGCGGCCGAGTCTCCGCCGCCCACCACGGCGACCACCTGGTTCATATATAAAGGCCCGTCGCAGGTGGCGCACTGGGACACTCCCCGGCCGAAGAACTCCTCCTCTCCGGGTATGCCCAGTTGGCGCAGGGTGGAGCCCGCCGCGATGATCACCACCTTGGCCCGGTGGTCTCCCGCGTCGCTGTGAACCACCCGGTAGTCGCCGTCCTTGGCTATTCTGACGGTCTCTCCCATGATGAAGTCCGCCCCGGCGTTCATGGCCTGTTCCTGCACCGCGGGCGCCAACTCGGCCCCGGAGATACCCTCCGGAAAACCGGGGAAGTTCTCGATCTTCTCGATGTTGATGATGGACGCTCCGCCCATCATCCGCTCCACGATGCCCGTCCGCAGCCCGTAGCGCGCGGCGTACATCCCGGCGGTCATGCCGGCCAATCCGCCGCCGACGATCAATACGTCGTAATTGTCCGCCAAAAGGGGCACCTCCAGAGGGTCAGATATTGATTTCGCCGGGAGGCTTGGCCGGCCTGAGTCAGGCACGAATTAATCCACTCAAGCGTGGCCGGCCCGGCACGCCTAACTATAGGTTCACGCCTATTTGGTGTCAACATAATATGAATGCTTTTGTTTGCCTGGTTGCGGCGGCGCAGGTGCGCCCATAGAATTGAATCGGCCGGGCCATCCGGCGTTCAAGCAACGAAACATACAAACTGGAGCGTACTCATGCCCCGCGATCAACAGACGGACGTGCCCGCGGGTGTCCAGGCCGGCGTTGGCATCCATGAGGTCCACACCGACCGCAACGTCATGGTCCCCATGCGCGACGGCGTGCGGTTGGCCGCCGACGTCTACCGCCCCGCCAAAGCCGGATTTCCCGGTGTTCCCTTAACTCCGATAGATGGGACCTTCCCGGTGTTGCTCCAGCGAACGCCCTACAGCAAGACCAGGGAAGACCTGGTCCTGGAGGCGATGTTCTTCACCTCCCACGGGTACGTCACCGTGCTCCAGGACTGCCGGGGACGCGGCGGATCGGAAGGCGGGTTCACCAAGTACACCGCCGAGGGCGAAGACGGCTACGACACCATGGAGTGGCTGGCCCGGCAACCCTGGCACGGCGGCAAGGTCGGCACCTACGGGCTTTCCTACGCGGCCCACACCCAGGCGGCGGCGGCCTGCTTGAACCCTCCAAACCTGGGCTGCATGTGGCTGGACTCGGGCGGGTTCGCCAACGCCTTTCTCAGCGCCTGCCGCAACGGCGGCGCCTTCGAGCTGCGCCAATTGACCTGGGCCTATAAGGAGGCGGTGGAGAGCCCGGAGGCCCACTCCCACCCGCGCACGATCAA
>JACZXN010000436.1 GCA_022571575.1 Chloroflexota bacterium
CATGCGCAACCCCGACGAGGTCTACGGGACCTGGGCCGCCGAGTTCGAGGGGCTTTACCGCTACGGCCGGGCCTTCACCCTGACCATGCACCCCCAGTACATCGGCCGGCCGGGCCGGCTGCTGATGCTGGAGCGGCTCATCGAACACATCAAGACCTTCCCCAACGTGGAGTTCATGCGGGCCATCGACGTGGCCAGGATGTGGCTTTAAAGCTGTCAGCTCACAGCCGTCAGCTTTCAGGTCTGGAGAATCCCTTGCCAACCCACTGCATCGCCATTAACATGTGCCAATACCCGCTTCCAACACCCCCGGCAGGAGCAAGAGATGCCCAAGGTACATGACCGCGGCGGTTGGCCCAACGACGACCCCATCGACCATTCCGAGCACGAGATGGAAGAGTGGGAACGGCGGGTCGACGCGCTGAACGGCGTACTCGGCGAGAAGGGACTTAAAAACACCGACCAGTTGCGCCGGGCCATCGAAAGTCTGGACCTGAAGACCTACGAGTCGCTGAGCTACTACGAGAAATGGACGGCCGCCATGGAGACCCTTCTGGTGGAGCAGGGCGTCATGACCACCGGCGAGATCGACGCCAAGATGGCCGACCTAGAGCGGGAACGTAAATAGGACGGGAGCAGCAGTAGCGATGGCCAGCGACGCACCGGCAAGATACCATCCCGGCGACCGGGTCCGCATCAGGGTGGGCACCCCGCCGACCCACTTCCGGACCCCCGAATACATCCAGGGCAAGCAGGGCCGGATCGAGACGCTGTGCGGCGTCTTCAAGAACCCCGAGTCCCTGGCCTACGGCGGCGACGGCCTCCCGGCCCAGCCCCTGTACACGGTGGAGTTCGCCCAGACGGACCTGTGGAAGGACTACAAGGGCTCCGCGGCCGATACGCTGCTGATCGACGTCTACCAACACTGGCTGGAAAACATCTAGTCCCAAATTGGGGCAGGAGAGCATCCCATGGCCGAGAACGGACACGAAAATGGACACGGGCACGGTGACAACGCCGATTATTACGCCCTGCGGGCCGAGGCGATCCAAGCCCTGTTGATCGAGAAGGGAGTCTGCACCCTGGACGACATCATGACCATGGCCGACAAGATCGACTCCCGCTCGCCAGAGGACGGGGCCAAGGTGCTGGCCCATGCCTGGGTGGACCCGGAGTACAAAAAGCGCCTCCTGGCCGACGCCGAAGCGGCCCTGTTGGAGCTGGGCTACGACCTGCCCGAGACCGCTCCGCGCCTCACGGTGCTGGAGAACACGGACGAGGTCCACAACATGGCGGTGTGCACTCTGTGCTCCTGCTACCCCAGGGCCATCATCGGGCGGCCACCCGCCTGGTACAAGGGCCTGGCCTACCGGTCCAGGGTGGTGGTTGACCCCCGGGGGGTGCTCAAGGAGTTCGGCACCGAGCTGGACGAGTCGGTACAGGTGCGAGTCATCGACAGCAGCGCCGACTTCCGTTACCTGATCCTCCCCAAGCGCCCCTCCGGGACCGAGGGCATGAGCGAGGCGGACCTGGCCAAGCTGATCACTCAAGAGAGCATGATCGGAGTGACCCTGGCCCTATCCCCAGAGAGTGTCACCGCCGGCTAACGAGCCGTCCGGTTGCCTGAGATAAAAAGCCCCGTCCTTCCGGACGGGGCTTTTTGGCGTTCTGCCTGGCGCCGTTAATCGGGCCGGTCCAGTATCTGCTGCGGCATATCCCCCAGCAGGGCTTCCACCTCCGGCATGGCCGAATCGTTGCCCAGTCCTATATGCAGCGGCGTGATGGAGATGCAGTTGTTCTTCAGCGCGGCGATGTCGCTGTCCGGGGCGGGCGTCTCGTTGATGGGGCGGTTCCTGGAGATCCAATAGCGTTTCTCCGGGCCTACGTTCTCGGCCCGGACGTTCTCTCCGTAAGACCGGCCGCCCAGGCGGGTGACCCGGACCCCGGCCACCTGGTTAAGTTCGATCTTGGGGATGTTGACGTTCAGAAACAGCGTGTCGCCGGAGTAATCCCTGAACTTCTCGGCCAGGGGCTTCAGGACCTTCTCGGCGATATCGTACTTGGTGTTGGTCACGGCGGCCACCGAGATCGCGATGGTGTTGATGCCGCGGACAAACCCCTGAACCGCTCCGCCCACGGTCCCGGAGACGATGACGTCCCAACCCACGTTTGAGCCGGCGTTCACGCCGGACACCACCAGGTCCACGTCCTTGACCAGACTCTCCAAGGCCAGGATGCAGCTATCGCCTGGATTGCCCTCAACCG
>JACZXN010000027.1 GCA_022571575.1 Chloroflexota bacterium
TCGGAGCGGGGGTGGATGGCCCACCAAAGCAACGCTAAAGGTCACGAGGTCCACAGATGGTCCACCCGGCCAAAGGCCGTGGGTGGCGGGGAGATATTCCATCTGGACCCAGGGAAGCTGGCGGGCATGGTGGACGACCTGGACACCAGCGGTTTCAGCGGGTCCGGCCCGTCGGTGAACATCTTCGCCGTCGCGCCGTCGGGAGGCTGAACAATGGGACCCATTGGGTCTCCGGAGAAACCCCGCTTGGCCGAGCAAACAGGGGGCGGGCATCATGCCTGCCCCCTGTTACTTTGTCCGGGCCGAGGGGTTGAGCCGAATCCCAGTCCTCAAACTACCGGCAGGCTCGGGTAAAGGCCCCGCCGCGGTAACCTGAATGGTCTGCATCGGTTGGCTCCATAGGTAGCGCGAGAGAGGCCCAGATTGGGCCACTGCCGCGGCCTGCAAATGCCTTAGCTAATTTCGGCCCGCCTGCAACAATGCGGTTATAGCCCGGAAACCGCCTGCGATATTGGATGTGGCACGGGATCCCGGTCCGGCGGCTGCTCGGCGCCTGCGGAACGAGTCAATTTCCTTCGAGAAGTTTTGTCGGTCCCGATTGTTTAACCGAAGTTTTACCGTGCGTGCAGAGTTTTTTTACCAACATTTCCGAATAATTACATCACCGGCGATCTAAAGGCGTCCGCCGAGACTAGCCGGCCGCAATTTTAGAGGCTGGCTTGGCACTTTAACTCCGTCCTAGGCGGGCCGATTTAAAAAAGAATAACCAGCACCAGGCTCTTATTCAAACGGCCGTGGGCCCATTGAAACAGGCCCGGCGCCAAGTTGTTTACCAATGGCCGCAACGGTTGACCTAGGCAGATAGAAGGCGCAGCCGGTGACACTTTAATAAGGACGTATTTCTAAGTGAAAACCAGACCATTCCACACATTGGCATCCCTAGCACTTATCGCCATTGTTCCCCTGGCGGTGGTGGCCTGCGGCTCCAAAGAAATCTCCGCCCCTGCCCCCGTGGCGCCCGAGACTGCGGCCCCCGCGGTGGCGGTGGTGGAAGAGCCCAAGGCCGCGGACAACTCCGTGGCCAAGGAAGCCGGGTCCGCGGACACTTCCGCATCGGACTCCCAGGTCTCAACCGCGGATACCGTCGATTCCGATTCTCAAGCCAACGTTAAATTGACCCCAGTGGCGGATCCGAGTGAGGCGGCGGTCCTTGAGGACGCCGATTCCGAAGAGATGGAGGAAGCGGCCGCTCTGTTGACCGCCTACACCGGCTACGGGTTCTCTTTGAAGCTGGACCTGGGCGCCGATGTCCGGGCCGCTGGGTGGACCGAGCCCGAGCCCAGCGTGACTCAGGGCATCATCGCCTTTTCCTACGGCGGAGTTAACGCCAATCTGGTGTGGGGGCCTCCCCAAGACCGCACCGCCCTGACTTTCCTGGCCGACACCTACAACATCCTGAGGGCCAGCCAGCCTTCGGTCACCTTTGAATCCATCAGCGACGGCGACATTTCAATCAGCGGCCAAGAAGGCGTTTACGGCGGATTCAAGGCTGTGGACAACAGTGGCGCCGCCATCGGCGGAGGGCTCATCGGCGCTTGGATCTGCGGAGACAGCGACACTGCCTTTCGCATGACCCTCACCGGAGGGGACGCCACGGTCGTACAACTGCGTTTCGACCGGCTCCTGGAGAATTTTGCGTGCTCATCGTCCTGAGTGAGCGACCAATAAATTAACGGCGTAAATTCCCGTAAATTCCCATTAAGAGTAAAGATAGAATGATTCGATTACTTCAAACCGTTTCGGTTCTCGCGGTGGTGGTGGCAGTGTTGGGCGCGTTTACCATCTACGGCAACGGCCGTGGCGTAGACCTGGCGTTCGCCGATGGACACGACGGAGGAGGCGACCACGGCGGCGACTGTTGTGATGCGCCGCCTGACGACTCCTACAGCGAGCCGCCCCCCGACGACTCCTACAGTGAGCCGCCCCCCGACGACTACGAGTGCGTTGATTGCACCTTCGATCAACCGCCTCCCGGGGACTACGAGTGCGTTGATTGCACCTTCGACCAACCGCCTCCCGGGGACTACGAGTGCGTTGATTGCACCTTCGATCAACCGCCTCCCGGAGACTACGATTGCGTTGATTGCACCTTCGATCAACCGCCCTCCGACGGCGAGTACTTCACGTCAGCGGAAGGGATCGAATATTTCGTTCCAGCGAGTGGTGATTTCTACTTTGAGCCGCCGACCGGCGAGTTCACCTATGAGCCGTCGCCCGGAGACTTCTACGATGGCGGCGTCGACCACGACGGTGGAGATTACGGGGACCTGCCCCCGGACCTGGGCTATGAGGGAACCTTCTTCTTTGACGAACGGGGAGACTTCGTCTTCGATGGGTTCTCCACGTTCGAAGCCGGCCCCGATGCCGGTGACGCCGGCTTCTTCCCCGATGGGAATTTCTATGAATTCTTTGATCCCAGTAATTTCGCGCCGGACCTGTTCGTGGCCACCTTCCGGCCCGACGAGTTCGCCGGCGACTTCGGCGACTTCTTCCTGGGCGAGGACTTCCAGCCCGGAGATTTCGACCAGCTGTTCAATCCGGACGAATTCCGGCCGGAGGAGTTCGGCAGCTTCTTTGACTTTGATGATTTCAAGCCTGGCGACTTCGGCGAGTTTGCCACCGTCGGCGACAACTACGTGGACTTCGGCGGCCACTTCGATCAGTTCTGGGGCGAGCGGGACGACGAAGCCCGGGCGGCCACTGATTTCTTTGGCGAGTTCAATCCTGGAGACTTCCAGGATTTTGATATAGGCACCCTTCTGGACCAGGTCTATGATCTGGACTTCCAGGGTTTCCAGGAATTGGACAAGGACGTGGTGTTCGAGCTGTTCAACGACGGACTGAGTGGCCAGGAGTTCGATCTTAGGGGCGACCAATGGGCCGGCGCGTTCAGCAGGTTCGACGTCGAGGACATCCTTGCTTTCGACCACGACTTCATCGCCGGCGCGGTCCACGACTTCGCGCCCGAGGACTTCCTGGGTATCCCGGATGACCAGGCCTTCGCCATGTTCCAGGCCACGTTCTTCGATGGACCGCTTCCGGGCGCAGCCACAAAGGGCGGCCCTGAAGTCGGCCCTCCTCCACCCTTTAACCCCATCTACTTCGAGGATCGATTGAACGAGTTCGAAGGGCAGATCGGAGGGTTCCTGGGCGCCATGGGCCCGGAGCACTTTGGCGAGATCGAAGACGGCCAACTGGTTGACCTGTTCGCCCGCATCGATTTCAGCGCCCCGGATTTCGACCGCACCATATTGGGCGGAGAGGACCTGGGCGGCATCTTCGCTTCCTTGGAGTACGAATCCCTGGCCGCCATGGGTCAGGACCAGATCATGGACGCCATCGGCGGACTAAACGCCGGTGACTTCCGAAGTTGGGACCCCGGCGCCGCCTACAACGTCTTCGAGAACATCGATTTCGAACTGTCCAAGGGAATGGAACACATGGGTGGGCTGGTCGGCGCCATGGGCCCAGACCAGTTCCAAAATATCGAGGGCGACAAACTGCTGGGCTTGTTCGATTCCTTCGCCTTTGGCGGCCCCGAGTTCGACCTGGCCACGTCGGGCATGGACCAGGACGATATCGCCGCCATGATCGGCGCCATGGACGGCCAACACCTGGTGGAGCTGGGCGATGCAAGCATCATCGGCGCGCTCCAGCACCTGGACGGCAAGGCCATGGGCGCCTGGGCTGGCGGCACCGCCTTCGATATATTTTCAACCATCGGCCTGGAGCAAGCCCTTGGCCTGGACCAACTTGAAGGCATCGTGGGCAACTTCGCCGCCGAGCAGATCCAACAACTGGGCGACGATCTGAGCGGTCTGCTGGGAAGCCTGGACTTCCAGAACAACGGCGAGGTCCTCCGGGACTTCTCCTTCGACACCCTGAGTGTCCTCGGTCCAGAGGACTTCCAGGGCCTGGACGTTCAGCAACTGGTGGACCTGGCCAATACCACCGGTGGTGACGGGATCTTGGGTTTGGACTCCGAACAGCTCCAAGCCATCGTCGAAAATATCCGGGCGGACTCCTTCCAGGAATTCGACCCGTCAGTGGTGGGTGGCATGTTCGCCGGACTGGACTATGACCAGATCAGCGGATTCGACCACGAAGCCATGGAGGCCGCCCTGGAAGCAGTGGGGGCCAATCTTCTCGGCGGCCTGGGCGATTTCGATGGGATCGCCGGCACCGCCACCGCATTTGACGAATTGGCCAATTTCGCCGACCTCGGGGAGGCGTTGGAGTTAGACGGTTCCTTTGCCATACAAGATGGAGTGTTCAACTTCTTCGGCGCCAACCTGTTCGGTTTCAACTAAGCCCCAGGGGCATCTCGAGTGATGCCGGCGGGGGCGGATAACCAAGGGCCCTCGCCGGACGTGATCAAAGGGGCGTCCCGATGGTCCGGGACGCCCCTGGTATCGATTCTCCTGGCGCCCCTGACCCGGCCCGAATGGTCCCGGTGGTTGCTCCATGCCGTCATCCCGGTCTGGGCCGCGTCGCCGGTTGACGGCCCTATTCGGAGAGACGGTCTCCTCAGCCGGTTACGTTGCAGGCTCAGCGGTTTATCAGGGAAATGGTTACAGCACCCGGATGGTGCCGCGATAGCGGACGCCCATCAGGGAGGCGGTCAGGCCCTCCCGCGGCGCCTCCTGGAGGAGGCGGTCTCCCGAGGCGATCACCCCCAGAATAGTCTCCAGCAGATGGATCACCGCTCCGGAGGCCCACGCCTGGGGGCTGTTGGCGGCGGTGTAGGACACGGGGAAGGAGTGCTCGCGGCGGGGGTAGCCGGCGAAGAGCTCGGGCAGGCGGTAGCTGGGGAAGGCCACCGCCGCTTCGGTCAGGGCGGTGGCCACCCGGTTCGCCTCCCGGAAGAAGCCGTACTGGGCCAGGCCGGCGGCAATGATGGAGTTGTCGTGGGGCCACACGCTGCCGTTGTGGTAGGAGCCGGGGTTGTAACGGACCATCTCGGTGGACATGGTCCGGATGCCCCAGCCGCTGAACATGTCCGGGGATAGCAGGCGTTCCACCACCATTCCCGCTTTTTCCTCGGGCACGATCCCGCTCCACAGGCAGTGGCCGGGGTTGGAGGTGATGCTGTCCACCTGGCGCTTCCGCCCATCCAGGGCCACGGCATAGTAGCCTTCCTGCGGCATCCAGAAGGCCTCGTCGAACCGCTGCTTGAGGCTCTCGGCTTCCCGGTCCAACTGGTCGGCCCTGGCGGCGTCGCCTAGAACCCGGTACACCCGGGCCATTTTGCACTTGGCGTCGTGGACATAGCCTTGCACCTCGCACAGGGCGATGGCGCCCTCGGCCAGCGTCCCGTCGGCGAATGAGATGGAGTCGCCCGAGTCCTTCCAACCCTGGTTGCGCAGGCCCCTTGGGGTGCGGCGCCGGTACTCCACGAAGCCGTCGCCGTCCAGGTCGCCATACTCGTCGATCCACCGGAGCGCCGCCTCAGCCGAAGGCAAGAGACTCCGCAGCATCTCCAAGTCCGCGGTCCACTGATAAGCCTCCCACAGCAGGACCAGGAACAGAGGTGTGGCGTCCACGCTGCCGTAGTAGCGGGAGTGAGGCACCTCTTCCAGTTCAGACAACTCTCCCTTGCGCAACTCGTGAATTATCTTCCCCGGCTCGGCCTCCCGGAACTGGTCGATTTCATGGGCTTGCAGGGAGGCCAGCACGTGGAGAGTGCCCACCATCAACTCGGGGTCCAGCAGCTTGGTCTGGATGGAGCTGATGATGGAGTCGCGCCCGAAGACGGTCATGAACCAGGGCAGCCCGGCGGCCAGGATGTAGTGGCCGGTGTTCTGCTCGATGCGCAGTGACCGTAGGTCGGCCACGGCCTGGTTGAAGCTCAGCAGCAGTCCCGCATGGTTCGTATCCAGCCTGGGCACTACGTCCAGCGGGCGCCGGACCTCCTCCTGGTCCGGGTTACTCAGCGGAAGCCTCTCCTCAGGATGGTATTGCCCAAAGGGAGGCCCCAAGACGCTCTCAACGCAGCTCATGGGCTGGGGCTCTGAATCCCCCACCGGCAGGACGGTCACGCAGGTCTTCCAGGGAATCTTGGGCTGGAGAACCACCTCAAAGGTGGCCTTCTTGCCTCGGATGGCCACCTCGGTGGAGAAATTCACCCACGTTTCCCGGTGAAAGTGGTCCCGCTGGTAGACCAAGCGCAGTTGCCGGGCATCGCCGGACTCGGTGGTCATCCGCCCCGCTTTGTGTATGTCTCCCAGCCGCACCTCGAAGACGTCGGCGAAGTCGGCGTCGAAGGACAGCTCCAGCCGCACGGTTCTGGTGGTGGAGGAGTGGTTGACCAGGGTGATGTCTTCGTGAAGGCCCTGGGCTACGTAGCGGTCTCGGGTCAGGCTGATGGAGCCCGGCGGCAGGTTGCGCCCCCGGAGGGAGCTTTGGTAAAAGCTGGCCATGGAGTAGTCGAAGGTGCCCGCACCCGTGGAGTCGAGCTCCCGGCCGTTGAGCCTGAGCCGGTAGCTGGAGAGGAAACGGGTGTCATCGGCGTAGAACCCTTGGGTGGTGCCGGCTTCGATGTCCCCACTGCGGCTGGAGACGGCAAATACCGAGCCCGCGCTTACCACTATATTATCGGCCAGCACTTATTTCTCCTGTATCGCACTGTGCCAGGAAGTCTAGACCACCGGGCCGGCTCTTCCAGCTGGCGCCACGCCCAACAAAAGAATTATACAAGGCTAGGTATTTGCCCCGCCTGGGAAATCAATCAGCGTTTTTCCAAAAAATCGCCACTTGGCGCATGTCCCACCGCATAACGAAGGGAGGGCACGGGCCGGGCGGGGCCCTGGGGCAGGGGAGAGCGGCAGGACAGCCAGAACCACCCTTACAATCTCAGTTCGGATCGGCGGCCGCAGCCGCCAAGCGGTCCTCCAACTCGGCGTGGGGAACGGTGCTTATTGTCGCCGGCACGGCAGCCACGGCAGCCACGGAAGCACCGGCCAGGACGCGTTCGTAGGCCTCCAGGTATTGGCTGACCATCCGCCGGACGCCAAACCTGGCCTCCACATGCTCGCGGCAGCGTACCGGGTCGATCATGTGGACCTTCCCCACGGCATCGACCATTTCCTGGAAGGTGTCAACCACGAAGCCGGTCACCCCGTCCACGACCAACTCGGGCGCGGCGCCCCGGGCGAAGGCCACCACGGGCGTCCCGCAGGCCATGGCCTCGATCATGAACAGACCGAATGGCTCTTCCCAGGTGATAGGAGCCAGCAGGCAGCGGGCCTGGGACATGAGCTCTCGCTTCTGGTGGTAGTCGGCTTCACCCACGTACTGCACCTGGCGCCCGTCGATCTTGGGAAGGACCTCCTCCCTGAAGAAGGACTCGTCCACGAGATCGATGTTCCCGGCGATGATCAGGCGAGCACCCAGCGCTCTGGCCACGTCTATGGCGATGTTGGGCCCCTTCTCCCGGCTCAAGCGGCTCAAGAAAAGGAGGTAAGGGTCGTGGTCGGCACCGTTGAATGGATAGGAGTCCACGTCGATGGCGTTGTATATGACGCCGGCGAAGCGGGGCTTTTCGGGCAATAAGTCCTTGGCGGAACGGCTGACGGTGTTGTACCAGCCCCGGTAGTAGTCGAAGAGGGTGAGCCAGTCGCCGGCAAGTCCTCCGTGGAGAGTGCTGAGCATCGGCGTCCTCACCAAACCAGCGATGGAAAACCCCTCGAATAAAGTGTGGTTGTGGATGATGTCGAACTCGTCTGCCCGCTCCAGGCAGGAGGCAACGCTGATCATGTTAAGGATCCCTTTATCCCTGCCCGAATCCCGGAGAAAGTGCGGGCAGACAGACTCCAGCCGGGCACTGGTCTGTGAGTCTCCGCTGGCAAAGAGGGTCACGTCGTGGCCTCTGAGGACCAGTTCTTCGGTCAGCAGACTGACGACCAGTTCGATTCCTCCGTAGGCCGGGGGAGGGACCCGCAACTCCAGGGGAGCAATCATGCCGATACGCATCTTCGCACTCCTTTCATGAGGCCCGCTTGCTCAGGAGCTTTGTCTTGGCAGCCCGTTTCATCGTCGGGTACCGCCTTCCCCGGTCCACGCGGCAACGCGCATTCGCGTCTCGCCACGTGGTTGCTCCTCGAAGCGCCCTTCCGGACGTACTCAGTGCCTCAGATTCCCCACCCAGGGCCGGTTTCACCGGGAGTCAGTGTATATGCTGGCCCTTCCACCCCTCCTGACCACGCCTGATCATGGCGGCAGTCAACTTTACATAATCATGGTACTTCCGACTCGGGTTGATGGCAATGATCGCCGTCCGCTCCCGATTTCCGGACCATACCATGGGTGAACCGGCCGCCAAAGCGTGGGTGGTATATCTGACCCAGTACGACAATGCCAGGCTGAGGACCGCGCCGGCCCTCACCGGACGTATTCAGAGGGGCGGGTGTTGAACCTGGCTCTTTTTGGCCGCATCGAATCAACCGTTCCACCGGTCAACGGACCCGCCGCGCCGTGGCCGTTGGCGCCGGTGTCGTAGAATGTCCGCGATAGCCCACCGCGGGCGAGTGCGGCCGAATAAGCTTGACACGAATCCGAGGGGGAGCCGGAGAGATAAATGGGGCATATTAAACTGTCCGGAGCGATGGTCCTGCCCGCCGTAACCGTGGCGATGGCCGTTTTGGCGGCCTGCGGCGGAACGATTGACACGCCAAGCCCGGCCGCCACCGTTCCCGCCGCCCAGCCCAGGCCCACCATAACCCTTGCTCCACGGCAACTGGCCGTGGAACTGGAGGGTGACGGTCCCCAGGTCCTGGGGCCTTACGCCATGGGCGCCGGTGTGCTGATCGCCTTTGTCCGGTACGAGGGCGAGGACCCCTTATCCATGACCTTTCTCGGCGGAGAAAGGGGCATCGTGAAGTCCATCGAATCCAGCCCGGGCCCCTATTCGGGCGAACGGATACACAGTGTGTTCGCAGGCAACGGTGAAGGACTGGTCCCTGGAGACTATAAAATCAAGATCGAAGCGAACGGCCCATGGCGTCTGCGTCTGTTCCAGGAGAAGGCCACCCGGGGTCAATCTCCCACGATCTCTCTGTCGGGCAGCGGCGACGGCGGCGGGAGCTGGTTGCACCTCGAAGAAGGTGAATACACCATGACCACCAGTCACACCGGGCCCGCTGGTTTCACCGTTGAGCTTTTCGACTCCCAGGGCCTGCCGCCGTACCGGATCGTGCAGGCGGCGGGAGAACATGAAGGGACGCAGCAGTTCACCGTGGGCGGCGGAGCGCCGGGGGAGAACCCACAGGCGGGGTTCTATGCCATGGGGGTCAGGTCCGAGGGTGATTGGGAAATAACCATCACGAGCAACGATGCTCCATAGGATAGCGGGCATCGTGGCCACGTTGCCACGGCGCCTGGGCCCATGGTGAAGCCGGCGCAAGGCCCCCAGAGGTGGGTGCTGATCAACGCCAGCCCGGAGGCGGTGTTCGCCTATCTGGCCGACCTGCCGCGCCATGGGGAATGGGACGCCCACGAAGGTTTCAAGGTGATCCGGACATCGGACGGGCCCGTTGCCCAGGGCTCATTCTGCGAGCGAGAGCGTTTCGAGGTCTTTCAGGCGCCGATCCTTCGGGGCGGCGCACTCTCCAACCAGGTCTCCTGGGTCAAGAGCCTCACCGTGACGGCCTGCGATCCCAACCGGGGTTTGGACTTCGAGACGAAGAACCTCTACAACGGCCTGTCCATCGGGTCGGAATCGGTCTCCTTTCGGTTGTTCCCGGAGGGCGCCGGCACCGTGCTGGTGATGACCAGCCACCGGAGCGCGCACATGCCGGGACCCTTTTACGTAATCATGGTGGCCACGGAGTTTATCCAGGGCCTGGCCTCGCGGCTCTTGACCGGTTTGTTGTTCCGAGCGTTCCCGGGCCTCCGTTCCAACGGCCAGTTGTCCCGTATCAGGATGGAGATAGAGCGGCTGTGATCGCCGGCGGACCTTGCCCGGCGCCGGGCCCACGCCTACACTACACCCCGTAAACAAGACCAAGTTGCACCTAGGAGCGTCTCAATGGACCTGGAACTAAAGGGTAAAACAGCGATCATCACCGGCGGAAGCCGTGGTATCGGCAAGGCGGTGGGCCGGGAATTTGGGCTGGAGGGCATGAGTGTGGCCCTGGTGGCCCGGGGCCAAGAAGCCCTGGAGGAGACCGCCCGGGAACTGTCCGAGGAGACCGGAGCGAACTTCATCACCATCGTGGCCGACACCGGAGACCCCGAGTCGGTGAAGGCGATGGTCAAGGAGGCGGGAGAGCGGCTGGGCCGCATCGACATACTGGTGAACTCGGCCGCCCGGGTCGGCGGCGCCTACACGCCCAAATTGAGCGAGATCACCGAAGAAGATTTCTGGGGCGATATGAACGTTAAGGTCATGGGCTATCTGCGCTGCGCCCAGGCCGTCGCTCCCTACATGATCGAACAGGGTTGGGGACGGATCATCAACCTGAGCGGCATGGCCGCCCGCCAGTCCGGGTACGCCATCGGCAGCATGCGGAACGTGT
>JACZXN010000437.1 GCA_022571575.1 Chloroflexota bacterium
CAATGGCGCAGACCTCGCACAGTTCCTGGGTGATGATCAGGTCGGGCTGCAACTCCCGCAGCAGGCCGCCGTCGATCCAGTAGAGGGGGTTGCCGTTGGCCCTGGCCTGACGCACGATGCCGTCTATCTCTTCACTGGAGAGGTGGGTGATCTGCCGCACGCTCCGGCTGACCACCGGCTTGGTTGCGGCGTCGTCCGGGTAATCGCAGGCATGGGAAACCCCCACCAGTTGGTCTCCCAGTCCCAGGGCGTAAACGGTCTCGGTGGCGCTGGGCAGCAGAGAGCAGATTCGCATGTCCCACCTGAGTTTCCAGAGTATTGGGACCCAGTATTTTCCAAGTATAGATTGCCGGCTTGCGCTGTATCAAACTCCTGGCGAAACCGGCGGGCCGGTGGGCTCAGGCATGCTAAAATTGTTGCGCACCACTCGTGAGACCGTTCCGAGGTACGATTGACCGCAAAGATCCTGGACGGTAAGGCGCTGGCCGAAGAGATTCTAGCGGAAGTCGCCATCGGCGTGGCCGAGATGCGGCAGAAGCACGGCGTCACCCCCGGCCTGGCGGCGGTGCTGGTGGGGGCTGACCCGGCCTCGACCGTCTACGTGCGCAACAAGCGGCGGGCCTGCGACGAGGTGGGCATGGTGAGCGACACCATCTTGCTCCCCGCCGATTCGACCAACGAACAGGTCCTGAGATGTGTCCAAGATCTGAACAATGACCCCCGCTTCCACGGGATACTGGTCCAGTTGCCCCTGCCGTCCCAGGTCGACGAACGCCTGATAATCGATTCGTTGGACCCAAACAAGGACATAGACGGCCTGCACCCCTTCAACGTGGGAAAGCTGGTCCAGGGCCGGCCCGATTTCGTGCCCGGCACCCCAGCCGGCATCCAGCAGCTCCTGTTGCGCAACGGCCACGACCCGGCCGGGGCCAACGTGGTCATCTGCGGCCGCAGCGACATCGTGGGCAAGCCCACGGCCCTGCTGCTGATGCAACGGGCCGACGGGGCCAACGCCACGGTCACGGTCTGCCATACCCGCACCAGGAATCTGGCCGAGATCACCCGCCGGGCGGACATCCTGGTGGTGGCAATGGGAAGCCCCAGGGCCATCACGGCCGACATGGTCAAGGAAGGGGCGGTGGTCATCGACGTTGGCATCAACCGGGTCGAAGACTCCTCCCGAAAGCGGGGCTACCGCCTGGAGGGCGACGTGGACTTCGAGGCGGTCTCCGAGAAGGCTGCGGCCATCACCCCGGTCCCCGGCGGCGTGGGGCCCATGACCATCGCCATGCTCCTGGTGAACACCCTCACCGCGGCCCGCATCAGCATCCACGGGAGGGAAAGCTGACGGCCAACAGCCATCAGCTTCAGGATAGCTCTTAGCTGATGGTTGATAGCTGACCGCTCGCCCTCATGCGCACCAGCGATTTCGACTACCACCTTCCCCCGGAACTCATCGCCCAGACTCCCATCGAGCCTCGGGACTCGTCCCGCCTCTTGGTCCTGCACCGGGACACCGGCGTATTGGAACACCGCCAATTCACCGACCTGCTGGAGTACCTGCGCCCCGGCGACGTGATGGTCTTCAACCAGAGCCGGGTCATCCCCGCCCGACTCCACGGACGCCGGGCCGACACCGGCAGCAGGGTTGAGTTCCTGCTGCTGCGGAGGAACGCCGACGGCACCTGGCAGGCCCTGGCCAGACCGGGCCGGAGACTGCGGCCGGGGGTGGTGGTGGACATCGAGGAGAAATCCCCCCAACCCCCCTTTACGAAAGGGGGGCTTTACGCCCGCTCTGCTGAAGATGGCAGGCAAGATGAGTACGGTTCAACGGCCAATGGAGAGCAAGATAATCCTCGCCCTCCCGATCTAAATCGGGATAAAGGGGGGACCGAGGGGGGATTTCGGGTCGAGGTCATAGCCTCCCACGAAGACGGCCTAAAAACGGTGCGGCTCTCTTCCGAGGAGGCCATCGAGCGCTTCGGGGTAACTCCGCTGCCGCCCTACATCAAGGAGAAACTGGACGACCCGGAGCGTTACCAAACGGTGTACTCCCGCCAGCCGGGCAGCGTGGCGGCCCCCACCGCCGGTCTTCATTTCACAGACGATCTGCTAGATAAAGTTCGCGGTCTGGGCGTGGAGACGGTGTTCGTGACCCTCCACGTGGGCCTGGACACCTTCCGGCCGGTGGACGAGGACGACCCCGCCGAACACAAGATACACACCGAGCGCTACCAGATCGACGGCCAGGCCGCCTT
>JACZXN010000438.1 GCA_022571575.1 Chloroflexota bacterium
AAGACCACGGTGGGCATGGTCGGCGACCTGAAAGCGGTCCTGGGCCAGTTGCTGCCCAGGTCGAGGCCAACGTCCACATCGATTGGCTGCGGCGCATCGAGGAACTGAAGGCCCAGCACCCGTCGCATCTCGTCCGGGAGTCCGATGAACTCCTGCCCCAGTACGTGCTCCAGCGGTTGACCGAGGTCACCCAGGGCCGGGGCATCGTGGTCACCGGCGTGGGCATGCACCAGATGTGGGCCGCGCAGCACTGCCGGTTCACCGAGCCCAACACCTTCATCACGTCGGGCGGGTTGGGCACCATGGGCTTCGAGGTCCCCGCCGCCCTGGGCGCTCAGATCGGCCGGCCCGACGTCACCGTCTGGTCGGTGGCCGGCGACGGCGGCTTCCAGATGACCATGTGCGACATCGCCACCGCCGTGGAGAACCATGCCGACATCAAATTCGCCATCCTGAACAACAACTCCCTGGGCTTGGTCCATCAGTTGCAGGAGCTCTTCTTCGAGAAGGACTACGTGGCCAGCGAGTATTCGGCCAACCCCGACTTCGTGAAGATCGCCGAGGCCTACGGCATCCGGGGCATCCGGGTCACCCGGAAGGACCAGGTGGTGGACGCCGTGCGGCAGGCCATGGAGACCGCCGGACCGGTGATCGTCGACTTCATGGTCAAGCAGGACGAGGGACTCTACCCCTTCATCCCCTCCGGCCAATCGGTCAAAGAGATGCTGGAAGAACCGGCACCGCCCCCGAAAAGATCGCCCCCGAAGAGCGTGCTTAAGATGGTCCAGATCAATCACACCCAACTACACACGTTGATCGCCCTGGTGGAAGACAAACCGGGCGTCCTGACCAGGGTGGCCAGCATGTTCCGCCGCCGCGGGTTCAACATCGTCAGCCTGGCCGTGGGCAACAGCGAGCAGCCGGGCCTGTCCCGGATGACCTTCGTGGTGAGCGGCGACGACTACACCGTGGGCCAGGTGGCCAAGCAGTTGGACAAGCTCATCGACGTCATCGAGGTCTCGGACATCACCGGCGAGTCCATCGTCACCCGTGAGTTGGCCCTGGTCAAGGTCAAGACCACCCCGACGACCCGTGGCGAGATCATCCAGATCGTCAACCTCTTCCGGGCCAACATCATCGACGTCGGCAGCGAGTCGATGGTCATTGAGATCACCGGGGAAGAGGACAAGATAAACGCTCTGCACAACCTGCTGGCGCCCTTCGGCATCATCGAGATGCTGCGGACCGGGCTGGTGGCCATGGTGCGGGGCCAAGCCAACGGGCTGGCCAATGGACGCAATGCCCAGGTGAACGGGAACGGCCACTCCTGAAGACCGGTGGAGTTTAGCCGCGTGGCGTGAGTCAAATAGATGGGAAGGACGAGAAAAAGATGGTAGACGTTTATTACGACAAGGATGCAGACCTGGCCCACCTGGAGGACAAGACCATCGGCATAATCGGCTACGGCAGCCAGGGCCACGCCCACGCCCTCAACCTGAAGGACAACGGGCAGAACGTGGTGGTGGGCCTCTACCCCGAGAGCAAGAGCCGGGCCGTGGCCGAAGCCGCCGGTCTGCGCGTGGCCGACGTTCCCGAAGTGGCCAAAGAGGCCGACGTGCTGATGATGCTCATACCCGACCACATCCAGGGCCGGATCTACCGGGAGCAGATCGAGCCCAACCTCAGACCGGGCAGCGCCTTCATGGTGGCCCATGGCTTCAGCATCCACTACAAGGAGATCGTGATACCGGACACCATCGACGTGATGATGGTGGCCCCCAAGGCCCCCGGCCACCGGATGCGCGAGCTGTTCACCGAGGGCGTCGGAGTGCCCAGCCTGCTGGCGGTGCACCAAGACGCCACCGGCCACGCCAAGGAGATCGGCCTGGCCTACGCCAAGGGCGTCGGCAGCACCGGCGCGGGCGTGCTGATGACCACCATCAAGGACGAGACCGAAAGCGACCTGTTCGGCGAGCAGACCATCCTCTGCGGCGGCGTAACCTCATTGGTGAAGGCCGCCTTCGACACCCTGGTTGAGGGCGGGTATCCCCCGGAGATCGCCTTCTTCGAATGTCTGCATGAGTTGAAGATGATCGTCGACCTGATGTACCAGGGCGGGTTCAACTACATGCGCTTCTCGGTCAGCGACACCGCCGAGTACGGCGACCTGACCCGGGGCCCGCGGATCATCGACGAGCACGTGAGAGAGAACATGCGGGCCGTTCTGAAAGAGATCCAAGACG
>JACZXN010000028.1 GCA_022571575.1 Chloroflexota bacterium
CTTCCATAAGGTCCAATATTCGTATTATTGGATGATGTTCCAACCCGCGCAACTATCCCCCGGACCAATCTGAAGCCTTCTGCGCAAGCCGGTCAGATCCCGGCCTATTCTTGGTGCAGGGGCGAATCGCCGGTGTCGCCGGTCTCCCCAGCATCTTTGGAATCCCGGGCATCCCGGGCCGCGCCCGGCTTCAAGACCCGGGTCGTGAAGAGATGGCTCAGGCCGATGGAGACCGGCACGGCCACGGCGTATACGGCCAGGGCGGCGGAGTACCCAACAGGCCAGGCCAGGACGGGGATGGCGATCAAGAACACAGCCAGGGGGTAGATCGCTTTCCGGGTGAGGCAGAGCACCCCCAGGCAAAGGGCGCCGACGGGCAGTCCAATGATCGGCAGGGAGGCGATCAGCACTCCGACGGCGGTGGCGGCGCCCCGTCCGCCTCGAAACCGCAGATGGACCGGGAAGCTGTGTCCCAACAGGGCCGCTCCCCCGGCCATCATCTCCATCGCCGTATCGTCCACCAGCAACTTGGCCAAGACCACCACCAGACCGCCCTTCAGGATGTCGATGGCCCCCACGGCCAGGCCGGCCTTGACGCCGACGTTCCGAAAGACGTTGGCGGCGCCGCTGTTGAAATCGCCCAACTGACGTATGTCCCGGCCCAGAAGGCGCCGGGTGAACAGGTAGGCAGTTGGTATGCTGCCGATGGCGTAGGAGAGTAAGCCCAGACCGGCCCAGGTCAAACTACAGCGCTCCTCTCAAAATGAACTCCCCGAACAGAACGGGCGCCGCACGATGGGGGCGCCCGTTGTATCCACTACTCAGCAGCGCCGGCCCCTGCTTTCTAGGCCGGCACCATCCGGGGAACGACCGTCGTGCACCAATGAAGGTACTTGGGGTTCCGGCCCACGACGATGTCGAAATACAACTTTTGAAGCGCGGCCGTGACCGGTCCCATCTCGCCTTTGTCGATGGGGCGGGAGTCCAACTCGATAACGGGTGTCAGGTGGGCGGCCGTTCCGCTGAGAAAAACCTCGTCGGCGAGATAGAGTTCGCTGCGGTCGATGCTGCGTTCAACCACCTCAATACCCAACTCGGTCTGGGCCAACTGCATGACGGTCTCCCGGGTTATCCCCGGCAGAACGTTGTCCTCGATCCTGGGCGTGTGGAGCTTCCCGCCCGCTACCATGAACACGTTCTCGCCCGAACCCTCGGAGACGTGGCCGTCCTGGTTCAGGATGATGGCCTCGTCGAAACCGGCCAGGGTGGCTTCGGTCTTGGCCAGCAAGCTGTTGACGTAGATACCGGCGCTCTTGATCTGGGTCGGGATCATGTTGTCGTCGACCCGCCGCCAGGAGGAGGTGCAGCAGCGGAGGGCATCGGTGCCCAGGTAGTTTCCGAAGGGCACCGTGATCAGCGTGAAATCGCTGGCCAACTCCTGGAGCTTGAGGTTGGCCACGACTTCGGCGCTCTTGTAGACCAGGGGCCGGATGTAGATGTCGGACTGGTGACCGTTGCGTTCCACCAGGTCCACGGTCATGTCGCAGAGTTGGTCGACGGTGTAGGGGATGTCCAGCAAAAGAATCTTGCAACCGCGGAGCAGCCGCTCGTAATGCTCCCGCATCCGGAAGATGAACATCTTGCCCTGTTCTTCGTTCCAGTTGCCGCGGATACCCTCGAATACGGCCGTTCCGTAGTGCAGAGCGTGGGTCATCACGCTCACCTTGGCCTCCTCCATCGGCACCACAGCACCCTGGAAGAAGGCGTGCAGTTTCTGATCGCCGTTGGCGGATGCTTTATCTGTTCCCAAGGTTTGGCCCCTTTCTGATTGGAATGCGCCGGAATGTGCGCTAAATTATAATCGGACAGCCACAGCTAGTACAACCTGGGCCCAGATACTGAATATTTGACGGGCCCACCCTGGGAGGCCGGCATGCCGGAGCTCACCGCCCGGAACATGGCGTTCATGGTGCTGGTGGCCGCGGCCGTGGCCGCGTTGTTGGCCGCCGTGGTCCTGCTCGCCCGTCAAGACGACAACGCGCCGATCCGGATCATCGCCCCGGATTCCCAGGTAAACCCTCTGGCGAAGCCCCTGGGGGAAACCCCCACCCAGGTCAGGGTATACGTGAGCGGGGCGGTGGTCAGCCCCGGAGTCTACACCCTGGACCCCGGCAGCCGGATCACCGACGCCCTGGCCGCCGCCGGCGGTGTTACCAGTGAAGCCGTCCTGAATGGGCTGAATCTGGCCCTCCGCGTCAGAGACGAAGCCCAGTATCACGTCCTCAAGCTGGGCGAGACCCCACCCGCCGCATCCAGCTTGCCGCCGGCACAGACCCAAGACCAGGCGGTCCAGGCGGGGGGCCTGATCGACCTGAACCTGGCGTCGGCGGCGCTTTTGGACACCCTCCCCGGCATCGGCCCGGCCCTGGCCGGGGCCATAATCTCCTACCGGGAGAACGTCCGCCCTTTCCGGTCCGTCGAAGAGATTCAAGAAGTCCCCAAGATCGGGCCGGTGACCTATCGGAATCTCCGGGACCTGGTCACGGTGTCCGGAGTCCGGTGACCGCGGCCCCGATGTCATTCCAGGCGGGGCCCTCGTGAAGCTGGCTTTCATGGTGGCGGCGTGGCTGGGTGGAGTCCTGACCGGGCTGGAAACCAGCACGCCGTTGGCGCCGCTGCTGCTGCTCTTGGGCGGTTCCATCGCCATGGGCCTGGCCCTGCGTCTGCGCCGTCTGCCCGTGTTCCCCGCAGTGCTCGCCGTGGTGCTGCTGTTGGCGGTGTGGCGGGCCGATTCCGTTTCGAACCCATTCCCACCGCTGACGTCCTTGTCTTTGGCCGGCCAGACCGAGGCCAAAGTGACCCTGGGGGGCCGGATCAGCGGCGACCCGGAGTTTTCCGGGTCGCGGATCAAGTTCACGCTGGACCTGAGGGCGGCCAATCTCCGGGCCGGGCCGGTTATCATGGATGACCGGATCCTGGTGTACGCCAGCCCACCCGATGAATTGGTCGCCCGCCGCTCTCCGCCCTACTTCGATTACGGCGATCTGGTCACCATCACCGGCACATTGCGCCGTCCCGAACCCTTTGGCGGGTTCGACTACCCAGCATACCTGGCCAACCAGGGAATAACCGGAATCATGACGGCGGATTCAGCCGCCGTGGTCGGAGAAACCGGCGGGTGGCGGGAATGGCCCTACCGGCTGCGGGGACGGTTGTCGGAGAGTATCGCGGAAACGATTCCCTATCCTCAGTCGGCTTTGGGACAGGCATTGCTGCTGGGCCGGCGCGGCAACCTGCCACCCGAGATGGTCCAGGACTTCCGCAGCACCGGAACGTCCCACCTGTTGGCGATCTCCGGGCTGCACGTCGGCGTTCTGGTGGTGATGTTCCTTGGGCTGCCGCCTGGTTGTTTGGGCGGCGTGGCCTTTATTTCTTGATCGTTCCGTTGGTCATGGTGTGGGCCTACGCCTTGGTTTCGGGACTGCCGCCTTCGGTGATCCGGGCGGCGGTCATGGGCAGCGTATATCTGGTGGCGGTGGCCGTTGGGCGGCCGGGCAGTGTCCTCCCGGCGCTGGCCCTCAGCGCCGGGGTGATGACCGCCGTTTCGCCGGAGATCATCCAGAGGGTGTCCTTCCAACTCAGTTTCGCCGCCGTCGGAGGGATAGCGCTGGCCCAATCCCTGACGCCGCAATGGTCGATCGGCGCCGGGGACCCGAGCCGTTGGCGGACCTGGGGTTTCCATCTCCTCCGCGCACCGGTTGCGGCCCTGATCATCTCGCTGGCCGCAACGCTGGCGACCTGGCCCCTGGTCGCGTTCAACTTCCAGGAGGTTGCCCTGCTGGGTGTCGTGGTCACGGTCTTGGCCCTCCCGGCCATGCCCTTCATCATGGCCGGAACTCTGGCGGCGGCGGTGGCGGGCACCTTTAGCGTCGCTCTGGGCCAGTTATTCGGCTGGCTGGTCTGGGCGCCCACGAGCTACTTGATCGAATTGGTTGATGCTGCTCCGGGTTGGACCATCCAAACAGACTGGGCCGGAATCTGGCTGGTGTGGGTCTGGTACGCGGCCTTGGGCGGGCTCTTGCTCCTGCTGACTCCGGGCCGCGTGGGCCGGCTGTGGGCCCAGTTCAGAGCCGGGGCGCAGACCGCGGCCCATCATCAGCCTGGGCCGGCCAAGACCATACCGGTCATCTTCGGCGCGGCCTTGATGACTGCCGCCGCGGTGGCTCTCTGGTGGCAGGTTGGCTCCGGCGGCGATGGCAATCTGCACGTCTATTTCTTTGATGTGGGTCAGGGTGACAGCGCGTTGATCGTGACGCCCCAGGGCCGCCAGGTGTTGGTCGACGGTGGTCCGGAGCCCGATAGCGCCATCCGGGCTCTGAGCGTGGCGATGTCCCGCGGCGACCGCAGCCTGGACCTGGTGGTGTTGACCCACCTGGACGCCGACCACAGCCGGGGACTCCTCAACGTTTTGGACCGGTACCGGGTGGGCGCCGTGCTGACCGGGGCAGTTCCGCCAGACTCGGAGATGTACGCCCAATGGCAGGCCGGCGTGGCGCGAAACGGGGTGGCGGCCGTGTCCGTTCACCAAGGGTACCGGCTGGACCTGGGGTCGGGGGTGTTCGCGGAGGTGCTGAATCCCCGGGCCGTCCCAGGTTACGGCGAGTCGGACAATAACGGCGCCGTGGTGCTGCGGCTGACCTACGGCTCGATAAGTTTTCTGCTGACGGCCGACATCGAATCCGAGACCGAGGCCCTATTGGCGTCTGGATATGCCGGCATACAGAGCACGGTGCTGAAGGTCGCCCACCACGGCAGCAAGACTTCCTCCACCACGGGGTTCATCAACGAGGTCGACCCCGCGGCCGTGCTGATCTCGGTGGGTGGGAGCAACTCTTACGGCCACCCCAACCCGGAGGTGTTAGGCCGCTTGCTGAAACTGACCGGCGGCGAAAACCTATACCGGACCGACCGGGACGGCGACGTGGAGTTCATCACCGACGGCACGGAGTTGTGGGTGAATACCGAGCGGTGACCCGGCGCTTGGGGCCAATCTCAAGAAGGCTTCCGAAAAGGCTTCCAAAAAGGCTTAATGTATACTGGGATTTGATGTCTGGACCGCATCCGGGCGCCTTTGTTTCACGGGACCCGGCGGTTTGATCCGGGCCGATAATCCAAATCGAGGTATGAACCACAATTGTCTGAATATTCCAGACCGGACGGACGGGCCTGGGACCAGCACCGCCCCACCACCATCACGCCCGGTTATCAGAAATACGCCGAGGGTTCGGCGCTGATCGAGATGGGCGACACCAAGGTGCTTTGCGCCGCCTCACTGGAAGAACGGGTCCCGGCGTTCCTACGGGGCCAGGGCAAGGGCTGGGTCACCGCCGAATACTCCATGCTGCCCCGGTCCACCAACACCCGCACCGCCCGGGAACGGGAGGCCGGCCGGCCCAGCGGGCGCTCCCAGGAGATCCAACGGCTCATCGGCCGGTCCCTGCGGGCGGTGACCGACCTGGAGGCCCTGGGCGAGCGCACCGTCCAGATCGACTGCGATGTGATCCAGGCCGACGGGGGGACCCGGACCGCCGCCATCACCGGGGCCTACGTCGCCCTGCACCAGGCGTTGCAGATGTTGGTCAAGAACCGGGTTCTGACCCGGTTGCCGTTATTGTGTCCGGTGGCGGCCATCAGCGTGGGTATCCTGAACGGGCAACTCCTGCTCGACCTTTGCTATGCCGAGGACTTCGCGGCCGATGTGGATTTCAACGTGGTCCTGACCGACCAGGGGGGGCTGGTGGAGTTGCAGGGGGCGACGGAGTCACAACCCTTCCCGCGCCAGCAGGTGGAAGAGGTGTTGTCATTGGCGTCCCGGGGCATGGAACCGCTGTTTCGCATCCAGCGCGAGGCGGCCGAGAGCTTCCTGTAAGGACAAGGAACCTTCGCGACATGTTTAGATTTCATATCCCCCGGCCCGTGAATAGGGCCTTTCTGGTCGTGGCGACATTGGCGGTTCTGGCCGCCATTGCCTGCTCCGCCGACGACCCCACTCCGGCCGCCACCGCTGTCCCGGCCACGACGGCCCCGCCCGCCACCGAATCGCCGGGCGGGGCCGTCGGCATGCTGCAACTGCCTAATATCGCCGATACGGTGGAACGGGTACGCCCGGCGGTGGTCTCCATCGTGGTCCGGATCATCACCCTGGACCGTTTCGGCCGGCAGCGGACCGGATTCGGCAGCGGCACCGGCGTCATCTTCGACGAATCGGGCTTGGTCTTGACCAACAACCATGTGATCGAAGGGGGCGTTGAGATCACCGTGACTCTGGACGACGGCACCCAGGAGGTCGCCGAGGTAGTGGCCGCGGAACTGGTGTCAGACCTGGCCGTTTTACAGTTGCCAGGAGACGGTTACCCGTTCCTGTCTTTTCAAGAGGACGGTGGTCTGCGCGTTGGCGACTGGGTGATCGCCATCGGAAATGCCCTGGCGTTGCCTGGAGGCCCCACGGTCACCGTCGGCGTCGTCTCGGCGCTGGGCCGGTCCATCGAAGCATCGGCGGGGATCACCCTTTACGACCTTATCCAGACCGATACCTCCATCAACCCCGGCAACAGCGGCGGTCCGCTGATCGATCTGGCCGGAAACCTGGTGGGGATCAACACCGCGGTACTGCGGGGCACCGGCCCGGGTGGCGGGATCTCCGTGGAAGGTATCGGCTTCGCCATCAATTCTGAGACGGCGCAACAGGTCGCGCAGCAACTCGTCGAATTTGGACGGGTCCGCTGGGCATGGATGGGGGTTTTCCTGGCTGATCTGGTTCCAGAGATCGCGGCGGAGGTGGGGCTGCCCATCCGCGAAGGCGTGATAATACGGACCACGGTGATCGACGGCCCTTCCGACCGTGCGGGTATAGAGCCGGGTGACATCGTGGTGAACATCGACGGTCACGACATCGCCACCATTTCCGACCTGACTCGCCTGCTGAAGCAGGAATTCAGGGTTGGGCAAAAGGTGGAAGTAGAGGTGTTCCGGACGGCCAACGGATCGGGCGCCCGGGAGACGTTGACCCTGGAGTTGGGAGAGCGGCCCCGGCGTTGATCCCCGGAGCCGCCATCGAACATCGGCAACGCCGCCGATGCAATGGTGGGCCACCCCACGACTCGCGGATGGATAGCGGCCATCGGAGAAAACCTGCCACAGGTCATCGCTCTGGGTTACGGCCTGCGCCGGAACGAAGGCGTTGGCGCTAAGTGGTCTCGACGCCGTCCAAGTCCAAGATCACCATGGGGATGTCCAATTCCCGAAGCCCGGTTTCTATCTGCTGGCGGTCGCCCACCACCAGGATCTTCAGTTGGTCGGGACGGATCAGTTCCTGGGTGATACGGTGCACGTCCTCCAGAGTCACGGCCTCCACGCTGGCCCTCACCGTTTGGAGGTAATCGTCGGGCAGGTCGAACTGGACCATCTGGAGGATCTGACCCATGATGGCGCCGGGACGCTCGAAGTTGGCCGGGAAGCTTCTCAAGACGCTGGCTTTGGCATCGTCCAATTCTTCCTTGCTGATGGGCCGGGACCCCCGGACCTCGTTGAACTCCTTCAGGGTCTCCACCACCGATTCCTTGGTGACCTCGGTCTGCACCGAGCCGCCGGCCAGCATCAGAGACGGGCCGCGGAACCACTGGATGTGGGACTGGTAACCGTAGCTGTAGCCCTTGTCCTGGCGGAGGTTCTGGTTCAACCGGGCGGAGAACTGCCCGCCGAAGGAGTAGTTCATCAGCGTGAGCCCCAGATAGTCGGGGTGACGCCGTGGGATGGTCGTATGGAGGGCGCGGATGACCGATTGAGACGCTCCCGGCCGGTCCACCAGGTAGACGGTGGCGGCGCCGTTGGGCGGCTCCATCGGGGCACGGCCGTTGGCCGAAGGGCCGCTGTCCTTCCAACCACCGAAAACGGCCTCCGCCCGTTTCATCACCTCGTCGATACTGACGTCACCCACCACGATCAGGTTGGCGGATGAGGGCCCGTAGTCACGGGTGAATTGGTGCACCAGATCGTCGCGGGTCAATGCCCCGATGGATTTCTCGGTGCCAGACAGGGGATGACCATAGCCCGAGGCACGGTCGAACACCAGGGCCGCCATCAACTGATCGGCCACGGCGTTTGGCTCGTCTTTGCTCCGGCGGAGTTCGGTCAGGTGCTCCCTGCGGACCCGCTCCAACTCGTGGTCGGGGAAGTTGGGATTCAGCAACAGGTCCGCGGTGAGTTCCAGCGCCGTGGGCCAGTGTTTGGTGAGGGTCTCCGCGGACAACAGGGTGTATTCGCGGCGTCCGTCCGCCGAAAGCCGGGAGCCGATGAACTCGAAAGCCTGGGCGATCTCCATGCTGGACTTGTTGCTGGTGCCCTCGGGCAGCATCTGGGCGGTGAACCCGGCGAGACCCGGAAGGTTTTCGGGATCCCGGGAGGCCCCGGCGTCGATCAGCAGGCCGAAGGCGACTATGGGAAGACCGCGCTGCTCGATCACCGAGATGCCCATGCCGTTGGAGAGCTTGGTCCGGGTCGGGGTGGGCGGGTTGAAGACCGGTTCGCTCTGGGGCGGCGGCATCACCGTCCGGTCGATGGTGACGGTGGCCGGCGAAAGGGCCGGTTCCGGCAACACCCGCAGCCGGACCTGGTTGCCGCCCAAGACCGTCTCGGCCACCCGCATCACGTCCTCGCGGGTCACGGCCAGGTACCGGTCCAGGCTGGTGTTGATCAGGTCGGGGTTGGACGAGAAAACGCTGAAGTGGTTAAGCTGGTCGGCCCGGCCACCGAATCCGCCGATGCGGGCCAACTGGCGGAAGTGGCTGGCCTCGATGCGGTTCTTGACCCGGGTTATCTCCTCGTCGGTGGGTGGTTCCTTGAGAAACCGGGCCATCTCGGCGTCGGCGGCGGCCTCCACCTCGGCCAGTTCATGGCCCTCGGCGGCGGTCACCTGGAGGACGCACTGACCGGAGATCTCCGATGGATGGTAGCGCATGAAGGCGCTCTGGGCGATCTGCTTCTCATAGACCAATGACCGGTGCAACCGGGAGGCCAGCCCGTCGGACATGATGGCCTGGTAGATCTCCAACGGCGCATCGTCGACGTCGCCCTCGGGGGGCGTGGGCCAGGCGATATAGGTCCTGGGCAGGGTGACCTTGTCCCGCATCTCCAATTCGATGCGCCCCGAGAGGCTGGAGTCGTGGCGTCCCTTGCGGGGCACCGACTCGCCCGGCGGCAGGTCGCCGAAGTAGTGGTTGACCAGTTCCAACACCTTCCCTTTATCGATGTCTCCGGCGATGGCCAGGCTGGCGTTGGTCGGGGAGTAGAACCGCTTGAAGAAGTCTTTGATGTCGTCCAGATTGGCGGCGTCCAGGTCCTCCTCGGAGCCGATGGTCATCCAGTGGTAGGGGTGGGGCAGGGGGTATAGGGCCTCTTGCAGGTGCCAACTGGCCATGCCGTAGGGCCGGTTCTCGTAGGACTGGCGCCGCTCGTTCTTGACCACGT
The DNA here is from genome assembly GCA_022571575.1 of Chloroflexota bacterium. Next base: position 9,526 of record JACZXN010000028.1, read on the forward strand.
CCCGCTGGATGTCAAAACGCTGTTGGTCCAGGGCGTCCAGCAGGAATCCCATGCGGTCGGCTTCCAGCCAGAGGGCCAGGTCCAGGTAATTGGTGGGCACGTCCTCCCAGTAATTGGTGCGGTCGGGGGTGGTGGAGCCGTTCAGGTTGGCGCCGGCCTTTTGGAGGGGCTCGAAATGGCTGCGGTTGTGGTGTTTGGAGCCTTCGAACATCACATGTTCGAACAGGTGGGCGAATCCGGTCTTCCCCATCTCTTCGTCTTTGGACCCCACGTGGTACCAAACATTCACCGCGATCACGGGGATGGTGTGGTCCTCGTGGAGTATCACGTCGAGTCCGTTGGACAGTGTATGTTTATCGAAGGAGATGGTTACCATCGGCAGCAATCCTCGGGTGTTTCGGGTCGAGTTATCCAACCCATCTTACGGTGGGCCACCGCCATTGTAAACCGAATTTGGTCTTCAGTAATCTGGCCGGACCGGAGATTTAACAACGCCGGGCCAACCCGGTTCAGAGGCCACAAAAAAGCAGGCCCCGCACCATGGTGCGGGGCCTGCTCAAGCTTGCCGTTGTGGATGCCCGACGGCTGATAGCCGTCAACTAGCTACCCTCTTGATGGGCGTAGTAGTTCTCGTCGGTCCGCTCCGGGATGGGTGGCGCGGCCTTGTTCTTGGCGATCTCTTCGCCGTCCCATAGGTGGGAGAAATTGAGGGCCCGGGGGCAGTGGCCGTAGCACTCTTCAACCTCGATCAACATACCCTGCAAGTGTTTGGACCTGTCGTCGGTCTCGTAGAGGGCCACCTCAACGTTCAGGCGCTCCAGGTCGTCCTTGCTGACAATGCTGACCCTGCCATTGACCCGGACGGTGTCATTGACGCCGGGTATGAAGAAGATCAGACCGATGTAGGGGTTGTTGTCGATATTCTGGTAGGACTGGAAGAGC
>JACZXN010000439.1 GCA_022571575.1 Chloroflexota bacterium
ATTCGATGAGGGCCGGGCGGTGGCGATGCTGGTCCGCGCCATCGAACTTGGGATACTGGCGGCGGTGTATCCAGCCCTGTCCGTCAGCCGGTCCTTGGCCCGGTTGCCGGGATTGGGTCCCATGGACTGTCTGGCGGCGTTGGTGGCGTCCCTGACCGCCGCCGACGGGGACGGGGTGATCCGCCGGCTGAACCTGCCCGCTGCCTGGGCGCGGGTTGTACGTGATACCATTGCTCTTGGCAATATTGCCCCGGCCCTCTCCGGTCCCGCGGTCAGCCCCTCGGCCGTTTTCCAGGCGCTGGAAGGGATGGACCCGGCCGCCATCGAGGCGTCGGTCATGATTTTCGAAGACCCGCAAGCCGCCGGGCGGCTGCGCCGGTACCTGGATGAGTGGCGTTCGGTGGAGACGGCATTGACCGGCGGCGACCTCCTGGCGATGGGCGTGCCCCCCGGCCCCCAGATCGGCCAGGTCCTGCGGGAGTTGACCGCCGCGAAGCTGGACGGCCTGGCCGGCAACGAAGAGGAAGAAAGAGCCCTGGCGCAACGGATCATCTCGAGAGGGAGTTGACCTCCTGAAGATGACGGCCTGGAGACAGCGGCCCGGTAGTGGCCAAAAGATGATGGCGGAAAGATAATGACGGAACAGTCGGGCATCCCCGAGGACCTGGAAACCCCCGAGAACGAATCGGAGTTCTGTGTCATCTGCGACGGGGCCCTGGACGGCGTCCAGGAGACTTCCTGTCAGATGTGCGGTGGAAAGTTCCACCAGCCGTGGAGCAAGGACAGCGGCGTTCCCCAGTGCGGCCGCATCGGCAGCCACGAGGACGCCATGGCCATCGTGTTCCTCTGCGACGACTGCTACTACGGCCGCCGACCCTAACCTATCCCGTTTCTCGACCCTAAAAAAGCTGACGGCTGATCGCCGATAACTGTCAGTTGTCAGCTCACCCCCCAAGGAGAACTCGTCCATGAAAGCAGTGTATATCGAAGCCCACGGCGGCCCCGAGGTCCTGACCTACGGAGAGCGGCCCGAACCCGAAGTGCAGGACGGCGAGGTCAAGATCCGGGTGCGGGCCACCGCCCTCAACCGGCTGGACCTCTACACCCGGGACGGCGGCCGTGGACTGGAGCGGGAATTTCCGCCGCCCCTGATCCTGGGCGGAGACTGCGCCGGCGAGGTCGTGGAATGCGGCGACGGTGTGGCCGCGCTCAAACCGGGCGACCGGGTCGTGGTCAACCCCCGGCTCAGTTGCATGCAGTGCGCGCCGTGCCTGGCGGGCCAGGATGACCTGTGCCGCCATTCCCGGTTCCTGGGCAGCGCCGTCGATGGCAGCTATGCGGAATACATCTCCATCCCGGCGGCCAACGCCCATCTGCTGGCCGACGGCGTGTCTTTCCAGCAGGCCGCGGCGGTGCCCACCACCTACCTGCCGGTGTGGAACATGCTGGTGCGCCGGTTGCAACTGAAACCTTGGCAGACCGTTCTAGTGCTCTCCGCCTCCGCCGGGGTCGGCACCGCCGCCATCCAGATGGCCAAGGACGTCATCGGGGCCAAGGTCATCGCCACCACCAGCAGCCCGGAGAAGGCGGCCAAGGCGGCGGAATTGGGCGCCGACGTGGTGATCAACTATAAAGAGGAAGACATCAGGGACCGGGTCCGTGAGATCACCGGAGGGGCGGGCGTGGACTGCGTGGTCGACCACGTGGGGGCCGATTTCTTCGCCGCGGCCTTCGCTTCGCTGCGCACCGGGGGCCGCTACGGCATCTGCGGGGCGACCACCGGGCTGCGCACCGAACTGCACCTGGGCCAGCTATTCAGCCAACAGAAAGAGATCTACGGCGTGTTCATGGGGACCAAAGAGGACATGCGGGAGATCGTGGAGATGCTGAACCGGGGCGCCGTCAGGCCGACGGTTGACCGGACCTTCCCACTGGCCGAAGCCGCCGCCGCCCACCAGGCCATGGAGGAGACGAGCTTCTTCGGAAAGCTGATACTTACCCAGTAAATTGGCTTTGATAAGCAGTGCACAATCACGGTCGACTCGAAAGCCGATTAACCATAATAATCGACTTCCCAATCTTCATAGTGTCGCGCTGATTGTGTTGTCGTAGAAATGAACGTTGTTCGACTTTAGGAATGCAAAATTCGGATGAGCCATTACATGATCGATGCCACCGACCGAGGGTAGCCATTTCTTGACGTTGGCCTCGTATGCTATTAACAATTCGCT
>JACZXN010000440.1 GCA_022571575.1 Chloroflexota bacterium
CAGGAAGCTCAGGACATGCTGCCCGATTCCCAGGTGGTGGCCGCTTTCCAGAACGCCAGCGCCGAGGAACTTCTGGACCCCAACGTGACCATGGAGGGAGACGTGGTGATCTGCTCGGATCATGCCGACGCCAAGAAGTTGGTGATGGGGCTGGCCGACAAGATCAAGAACCTGCGCGGCGTGGACGGCGGCGGTCTCTCCAACGCCAAATACGTGGAACAGATAACGCCCATGCTGGTGAACATCAATCGAATCTACAAGATCCACGCCGGCATCAAGATCGTGGGAATCTAGGCGAATCTACAAGATTCACGCGGGCATCAAGATCGTGGGAATCTAGGCGGATCTACAAGATTCACGCCGGCACCAAGACCGTGGGCGTCCAGCGGTCCGCCGGCGCTGCCGGGTCTATAAAGAAGAGAAACAGGGGGAGGGAACATGCCCAGAGCGGTGATCGACCTCAACACCAGCAGCGGCCTGGCGGCGGTGAAAGGCCAGTGGAAGTTCGCCCAGGGGCTGGTGCCCGGCGAGCCCAACGAGGGTCTGGTCTCCCAACTTGAAGGTTCGCCGGCCCGGCTTTCCGATTACGACGACTCCGGTTGGGAGGTGTGCCAGGACCTGGGCAAGTGGGTCTCCCACGGGTTCTCCTTCGTCTGGTACCGGATAAACGTGACCTTCCCGGAGTCCGTGGAAGGCCACCCCACCACCGGCGTCAGGGCGCAGTTCGAGACCTGCATCGACGACTACGGAGAGTTGTGGATCGACGGGGAATGCAACCGGGACCGGGGGACCGTACAGGGTTTCAACGTGCCCCAGCGGGTGCTGATCACTGACAACGCCCGGCCTGGCGAGCAGCACACCATCGCGCTTTTGGCCGCCAACGGTCCCATGGCCGCCCCGGGCGGAGCGGTCTTCGTGCGCTACGCCAACCTGGCCTTCGAGTGGCGGGAACCGGGATATTAAGCTCGGGGTATCAGATTATCGCGGGGGTCTTTGACTGGTAGGCGGTCGATCATCCCCGTCATCTTCGTCATCATCATAGCCAAGGACCGAATCTGACGGCCGGTAGCCCATGGCCTCCAGGTCGATGCGCAACTTCCGGCAGAATACCTCGGTGCTCTCGTTGACCGGCAGCGTGATCTCCACCATCCCGTCGGCCACCTTGTGGATGGAGCCGGGGTCTTCCTTGGTGAGTTCGACGCGTACCGACTCCCGGTGTATCCCCAAGGCGTCAGTGACCTCAAAGATCGCCGCCATGTCTTCCATGCCGATGAGTTCTTCAGCCATCACCGTCCTCTCAGAACGATTTTCCAGTGGTATGGGTTAATCCTCGGGCGGCCATTTGGTGCCGCCCTCAACCGGAAGGTCCTGGGGGCTCCGCGCCAGGGCGTCCGCCACCAGGCCCCCAAATTCTTTCAGAATCACCTCTCCCCAGGCTTGGGCGTGCTCCACGCGGAAGGACGTGCGCCGGCCCCGCCTGGCCTGGCGCTGATCGGCCTCGCTCAGTCCGGCGGTTTCCTGGTCGATGGCGGCGTCCATGGCGTCGATGTCCGGCACCAGAGCGCCGGCGGTCTCGATGAAACGGACCACCTGGTTCATCTCTTGGTCCATGACCACGAAGATGGGCACGGTGCCCGCGCGGTGCTCGGGCAACAAGCTGTTGCTCAACTCCAGCTCGTCGTCCCGGTTGAACACCTGAACGGAGAGGTTCGGGGTGCTGTCGGCCAGCTTCAGGATCACCGGAGTGGTGCTCATGGCGTCGCCGCACCAATCGGCGGTGAACACGGCCAATTTCAGCGGCTTGCTCAGGCCGTTGAACAGGCTCAAGGAATCGGCCGGGACCTGGACCGTCTCATAGATCGACACGAACGGTTCTTTATTGACCTTGATCTGGTCTATGTACTGCTGCGTGGTCATCCCCTGGTCGAATTTCTCTTGGGTTAGTTGGGTCTCTTGCGCCGATGTCACAACTGTCACCCCCTAGGCTCAATATTACGCGGCTAGTTTCTCAATATTGGCCGCGGTTGGCAATGGGCCAGCAAAAACTGCCGCAGTTCGACGTTTTCCGTAATCATGCGCCATGTTAGAATTGGTTGACCAATTTACCGTTGCTCGAAAGCACGGTTGGAGGCGTCAACTTGGCCGGTGAAGCCGACAAGCCATATCTGAAATACGCCCTGTTCTGCAAGGACACCAAAGAAGATGAAGACGGCGACCTGAGCCTGAACG
>JACZXN010000029.1 GCA_022571575.1 Chloroflexota bacterium
GGAATCGATCAGCCCCGGCAGAACGAACTTGCCTTCGGCGTCGATGTACCGGTCGGCCGGGGGAAGCAGATGTTCCGGGCCGACGGCCGCGATCTTCTCTCCCTTGATGGCCACCGCCGCGTCCAGTACCTGAGATGAGGTGACCACCTTCCCGCCCCGTACTATGGTATCGACCCGCTCATCCGCCATATCGTGCCTCCCGCCGGTGATTGATGCCTGATCCGAAGTTGCCGGGAGTGTAATCTGGGCCGGATTGACTGTCAACGGACCCAGCTTCATTGACAGCCCTATTGGCCGTGGCTACACTCGCCCCAGCCGCGCTCGAGATTATCTGTTGCGCATATTCACCGCCCGGAGGTTGGTAATGCAGAGGTTGGCTACGCAATTGGAGGACAAGATCGCCCTGGTCACCGGCGCCGGCCGGGGCATGGGCCGGGCAATCTCCCTGCAGTTGGCCGAAGCAGGCGCCAATATCGCCGTGTCGGACATCGACGCATCCACCGCCGAAGACACCGCGGTGGCCGTGAAACAACTGGGACGCGAGAGCATCGCCGTGCCCGCCGACATGGGGGATCTCAACGATATCGACCGCATGGTGCGGCAGGCCAAAGACGCCTTCGGCCGCATCGACATCGTGGTGAACAACGCCGGAGTCACCAAGTACCTGGACATCATGGACGTGGAGGAAGAGGACTGGGACCGCATCCACCGGGTCAACGCCAAAGGGGTCTTCTTCTGCATGCAACGGGTGGCCCAAGAGCTCATAGCGCAGGGGCAGGGGGGCCGGATCATCAACATCGCCTCTATCGCTGGAAAGGGCTACTCCGGAACCTCCAATGCGGCCTACGCCGCCAGCAAGGGCGCCGTGATCTCCATGACCCAAATAGCGGCGCACCAATTGGGCCGGTATGACATCAACGTGAACGCCATCTGTCCCGGATCGACTTTGACGCCGATGGCGGTGGAGATCATGGCCGGACGGGTCGGCTCCTCCGGTCAATCCATGCGGGAACTGGAGGAAGCCCGGGACGCCAGGATCCCCATCGGACGGCCCAACGACCCGGAAGACATAGCGGCGATGGCGGTGTTCCTGGCGGGGCCGGGAGCCCGGAACATCACCGGCCAGGCATTCAACGTGGATGGCGGTTTGGTGATGCATTAGGCCGCCCGGACGTATCGGATACGACGCTAAACCGCCAGCGTTGACGCTTAGTACTCCAACCACTGCCTGATAAGATATAGTCCAAGTCGGTGTTGGGAGGGGAGGCGGTGGACCTGCGGCCAAAACTCGTCTTCCTCATGGTTTCAGCGGTCTTTCTTGCGGTGTTGGGGGCCAATGCGCCGTCCAAGGTTGCGTCCGCCGATCTTGCCGCGGTCCTCGTGGTTTTTCCACAAACGGCGGTGCCCAATCAAACGGTGGTCCTGCTGGGCACCGGGTTCACCCCGTCGACCACCGAGGGTGGGACCGCCGGGTCGGGGTCCCATCAGATCACCGGGCTCGGCGCCAGCGTCATCACCATCGACGGCACTCCGCTCGCCCCGCCCAATGTCAACTATCCCATCAACTTCGACAGCGTGGGAAATTGGGCTGCCTCCATCACCGTCCCCGTCACCCCCTCGATCGTCGCCGGAGGCCCGGTCCCGATCACGGTCGTCGATGACCAGGGGCTGGCGCTGACGACTCAGGTGATCATCACGACTCCCACCATCAGCTTAGACCCGGCATCGAGCCGGCTGAAATCGGACCTGTCCATAACCGGCGAGGGATTCCCGGCCTCCAATCCCGCCACCTCGGCCGGCGTCCAGGTGTCCATCTCCTACTCTGGTACCGTGCTCACCGTGGTTTCGCCGGATTTCTTCGGCGAGATCAATGCTACGGTCCAGGTCCCCATAACCGCAGCCATAGCGTCAAACAACATAGTCCACGCATTGATAGTGGGATTCAGCCAGGTCGCCACCGCGATCCATTCGGTCCCCGGGCCCAGCATCGCCGTTTCGCCCCTCAGCGGACGGGCCGGCACCGTGGTGACCATCTCCGGCGAAGGCTTCCCGGGCAACGCCGTCGTCTCGAGCTTCAGAGCGGGCAACATCACGGTGTCGGGATCCCCGGCGCCCATCACGGACAATGACGGAAAATTCGTGTCGTTCTTTGTGATGCCTCTGTTTCCACCGGGAGTCCGGACCATCACCGCCACGGCGGGGGGAATCACCGCGGTCAATAGTTTCACCGTGACCGAGGGCGCGGCGGTGATCCAGCCGCTCCCCACTCCACAACCTTCAGTGACGGCCGCCAAAGCCCTGGAGCCGCTGATCAAAGGCGATAATCTGATCCGAGTGTGGAGCTTCGGCAACACCAGTAAGAGCTGGGCATTCTTCGACCCCCGGCCGGCCTTCGCCAACGCCAATACAATCAGGACCATGGTGCCTGGACAGGTCTATTGGTTGCGGGTCAACAGGGTCCAAGCGACGGCGCTCAACGGCAAAGCAGTGTTCCTGTACCAGGGTTGGAACCTGGTGCCCTGGTGACCCAGGACTCAGACTGGCGCGGCATGGACCGCTATGGGATAATGTTAGCTCAAGCGCAGACATAGTCCGGCCGGCTTTGCCCCGGGCTTTTTTGTTAAGCGGCGCGACCGCCGAGTTAGGCGCCGCGACCGCCGGAATAGGTGCCCCACACATGGAACTCAACGTCAGGCTATTCGCCCTGTACCGGGAGCGGGCCGGCCGCGGCATGATCCCGGTGGTACTCCGCGACGGGGCGACGGTGGCCGACCTCACCAACGAGGTGCGGCGGCAGCTACCCGGCCTGGCGCCGCCAGAGGTGAAGATCGTGGTGGCGGTCAACGCCGATTACGCCGACTCCGGCGTTGTCCTCCGGTCCGGCGACGATGTCTGCCTGATTCCACCCGTGAGCGGGGGCTGACCTCCGGGGAGTTGACGCAATGATTGAACTGACCGGCGATACCCTGAACCCGGAGAAGATCACGGCCAAAGTGCGCCACGACACCAACGGAGCCGTGGTGACCTTTCTGGGGACCACCAGGGATAATTTCGAAGGCAAGACGGTGCTGACCCTGGAATACGAAGCCTTCGATGAGATGGCGCTGAAGAAGCTGGAAGAGGTGCGCCGGGAGATCATGGCCGAGTTCGGCCTGGAACAGCTGGCGATCAGCCACCGTATCGGCACCGTCGGTATCGGGGAGATCAGCCTGGTGGTGGCCGTTGGCTCGCCCCACCGGAAAGAGGCGTTTTACGCCTGTCACAAGGCCGTGGACCGCATCAAAGAGGTGGTCCCCATCTGGAAGAAAGAGGTCTACCAGGACGGCTCCCGCTGGGTGGCCTGCGAAGACCATGAATTCCCATCCCCGGAACAATCGCCGGAGGGACAGGCATCGGCCGAAAGCCACGCCCACTAAGGGCCTCTAACCCGGCTCCAGCGCCGCCTCCGGTCCCCGCACCCGGTCTTTGGCCCGTTTTTGGCCCCGTTCTTGGCCCCGTTCTTGGATAGAACCGCGTTAACCGCCTGCCGCAACGTTCTCACTCCGATGGCCTTCATCCCCCGGGGGACCGTCAGCCCGTCCAGACTAGACTCCGGCAGGATGCAGGTCTTCAGCCCCAGCCGCGCGGCCTCCGCAACCCTCCGCTGTGCCTGGGGAACGGCCCGTATCTCAGCGCTCAAGCCAACCTCGCCAAAGGCGAACATCTCGGGGTCCAGGGGGCAGTTGTAGAGACTTGACGCCATGGCCAGCACCAGGGCAAGGTCCGCCGCCGGTTCGCCGATCTTGAATCCGCCGGCCACGTTTACGATGATGTCCTGGCCGGACAGCTCCAGTCCGGCACGGCGGGACGCCACCGCCGTCAGCATGAGGAGGCGGTTGTAGTCCACGCCGTTGGCGACTCGGCGCGGGGCGGGGAGTTGGGAAGGAGAGGTCAGGGCCTGGACCTCCAAGAGCAACGTGCGGCTACCCTCCACCACCGGCGCCAGGGCCGCCCCGATGGAGCCGCCGGTCCGTTGCGACAGCAGGATTTTGGACGGGTCGGAAACGTCGGCCAGACCCCGCTCGGTCATCTCGAACACGCCGACCTCGGTGGTGGCGCCGAACCGGTTCTTTCCGGCCCGCAGCAGGCGGTAGCCGCCGTCCTCCTGAGACTCCAGGTACAGGACCACGTCCACCATGTGCTCCAGGACCCTGGGCCCGGCCAAAGAGCCGTCCTTGGTCATGTGGCCGGAGACGAACACCGGTGTCCCGCTGGCCTTGGCCCACCGGAGCAGCCGCAGGCCGGCCTCCCGTACCTGGCCCACGCTGCCGGCGCCGGAGGCGTCGTCATCGCTGTATAGCGTCTGTATGGAGTCGATGATGGCCAGGCCGGGCCGTATGGAGTCCAACTTCTCGATGACCGCCGCAAGGTCGGTCTCGGGCAGCATCAACACGCCCTCGCCCGCGAATCCCAGACGGTCAGAACGCAACTTGATCTGCTGCGGGGACTCTTCGCCGCTGACGTATAGGACCTTCTGGCCCTTGGCGGCCGCATATTGGGCCAGTTGCAGCAAGAGGGTCGACTTGCCGACGCCAGGCTCCCCGGCCAGGAGGACCACTGACCCGGGGACCACGCCGCCGCCCAGCACCCGGTTCAATTCGGAGGAGGGGAGGGGGTCTCGTGGCTGGTCAGCGGTGGAGATGGAGGAGAGTTCGACAACGTCGGCTGCCTGGCCGGCAAGCCACCCTGGGCGCCCTTTGGCGGCCGGCGCCACGGCGGTCTCCACCAGCGGGCTCTGGGAGCCGCATCCTTGCGCGGGGCAAAAACCCATCCACTTGGGGCTTTCGTTCCCGCAAGACGGGCACATGAATACTGTCCGTTGCCGGTCCTTCACCTTAGCCACACCGCATCACCTCAATCAGAATCGGGCAGTAAGCGCGGGAACGCGGCCATTATAACAACAGAAGGCCCCACGATCGTGGGGCCTTCTGTCAGTCGTACCGTGAATTTTGCCGTGAATTTTGCCGGGGAATCCGCCGGTGTCAGTCGGCGGTGGCGGCCGGTTCGGCTTCGGCTTCGGCTTCGGCCTCCGGTTCGGCCTTGGCCTTGGGTTTAGACTTGGCTTTCTTGGAGGTGATCTTGATCGTATTATCCTCCAATTCGACAATGGCGACGTCGCCGGCCACCAACCGTCTGCTGAGAACCTCATCAGACAGGCTGTCTTCGATCTCGTCCTGGATCAGTCTTCGCAATGGCCGGGCGCCCAGGACCGGGTCGAAGCCCTTTTCTCCCAGGTAGGCCTTGGCCTCTTCGGACAACTCCAGGTCGATCTCCTTTTCCCCCAGTTCACCGCGGACCTGGTTCATCATCAGGTCCACGATCTGCAGGATCTCGTCCTTGGTGAGTTGGTGGAACACCACGGTGGAGTCGATGCGGTTCAGGAACTCAGGACGGAAGAATTTCTTGACTTCGTCCATCACCTTATCCTTCATCCGCCCGTAGGCGCTGGCGTCGGTCTGGGCGTCGCTGCTCTTAGAGGCGAAACCGAGGGAGGTCTCCCGCTTGATCAGGTCCGACCCCAGGTTGCTGGTCATGATGATTATGGAGTTCCGGAAGTCCACCTTCCGGCCTCGGGCGTCGGTCAGGGTACCGGCGTCGAAGATCTGCAGAAGGATGTTGAAAACCTCCGGGTGGGCCTTTTCAATCTCATCGAGAAGCACGCAACAGTAGTTCTTGCGCCGGACCCCCTCGGTCAACTGACCGCCCTCATCGTATCCGATGTATCCGGGAGGGGCGCCGATCAAACGGGCCACGGTGTGCCGTTCTTGGAACTCAGACATGTCCAGGCGGATCATATTGTCTTCATCGCCGAACATGAATTCGGCCAGAGCGCGGACCAATTCGGTCTTGCCCACACCGGTGGGACCAAGGAACATGAACACGCCGATGGGACGGCGGGAATCCTTGAGGCCGGCCCGGGCGCGGCGCACCGACTTGGAGACGCTCACGATGGCCTCGTCCTGTCCGATGATCCGCTTGTGCAGTTCATCTTCCATCTGGAGGAGCCGTTCGGTTTCCTCTTCCGCCAGCCGGGTCACCGGGATCCCGGTCCACATGCTGACGACTTCCGCGATATCATCTTCGGTGACCACCCGGCGTTCTTTATTCTCGCCTTCGTGCCATTCCTTCTCCAGGGTATCCAGGTCCTCGTTCTGCTTCAGTTCCCGGTCCCGCAGTTCCGCCGCTGCCTCGTATTGCTGAGAGGCGATGGCCTCATCTTTCTCTTTGCGTACCTGCTCCAGGACCTTGATGGCGTCTTTAACCGCCGCCGGGGTGACGCTGCCGCGCAGCCTCACCCGGGAGCCTGCCTCGTCGATGAGGTCGATGGCCTTGTCCGGCAGGAACCGGTCCGGGATATAGCGCTGGGCCAGGGTCGCCGCGCTGCGGATGGCTTCGTCGGTGATGTTCACCTTGTGGTGGTCCTCGTACTTGCTCCTGATGCCCATCAGGATCGCCACGGTGTCGTCATTGGAGGGCTCTTCAACCCGCACGGGCTGTAGGCGGCGCTCCAGTGCCGGGTCCCGCTCGACGTACTTCCGGTAGTCGTCCAGGGTGGTGGCGCCGATGCATTGAATCTCGCCGCGGGCCAGGGAGGGCTTCAGGATGTTGGAGGCGTCAACCGCGCCTTCCGCGGCGCCGGCGCCAACTATGGTGTGTATCTCGTCGATGAAGAGCACGCAGTTGCCGGCGGTCTTGATCTCTTCGATGACCTTCTTCAGCCGCTCTTCAAATTCGCCGCGGTACTTGGTGCCGGCGACCAGGGCGCCCATGTCCAGGGTGACCAGTCGCTTTCCCAGGAGGGTGTCGGGAACCTCGCCTTTGCTGATCAACTGGGCCAGAGCTTCCACGATGGCCGTCTTGCCGACGCCCGGCTCGCCCACCAGAACGGGGTTGTTCTTGGTGCGGCGGCTGAGGATCTGCACCATCCGCTCGATCTCTTTTTCCCGGCCGATAACCGGGTCCAGTTTGTCTGCTTTGGCGGCGACAGTGAGGTCGATGCCCAACTGGTCCAGGGTTGGAGTCTTGGAGGTGGTCCGGCCGCTCTGCGTGCCGGTGCCGGAGGTATGGCTCAGTATGCGGTGGGTCTCGGCCCGGACCTTGTCCAAGGTGACTCCCAAGCTTTCCAGGACGCCCGCGGCCACGCCTTCTCCCTCTCGCAGTAGACCGATGAGCAGGTGCTCCGTTCCGATGTAGGTATGGTTCATCCGGCGGGCTTCGTCGACCGCCAACTCCACCACTTTCTTCGCACGGGGGGTCAGGCCGATCTCACCCTGGGCCGGCTTCTCGCCGCGGCCGATGATGAATTCAACCGCCGAGCGGACCTTGCTCAGGTCCACGGACAAGCTGGACAGCACCCGGGCGGCCACGCCTTCGGTCTCTCGGACCAGGCCCAGCAGGATATGCTCGGTGCCGATGTAGTTATGGTTGAACCGCTGCGCTTCTTCTTGGGCCAGCGATAGTACTCGCCGTGCGCGTTCGGAGAACTTCTCGAATCTACTGCCCATGTTTTCGCTCCTGATGGGAGTAAGGTGAGGAACCCGTTTTCAGCTTGGTTCCTTTGGGAGAGGGGCCGGCCACTTACGGATCGGTTGCCACCTCGGCGCTGTCAACACCCAGTGGTTGTTAGGGAGTAACCAGTGTACCGGTCCCGTTCGTGGTGCGGACGGGGCCTGCGCGAGGTTTTCACCCTCGTGGCCCTCGTACATCCAATTATATTGGAGGCCTAACTAAGTGTAAAGGCGCTGCAACGTATGGAATCCGCTGGATGTGTGTATCCAACCGGACCGCGAAGTCGCAGGGCGGACCGGCCTGAACCGGGATTGGGGAGGGTCCATCTGGCTGGATTCACCGGGGCCGTATACTGGGAAGGTGCAGCAAGTGTGGAGGCTTTCTTAAATTGGATATACCTCCCGGCGGTGACCTATTTTCCCACTCCGTTGCCAGAGCAGTATCGTAGGCGCTGAGGCGTTTCACTTCCGTGTTCGGGATGGGAACGGGTGGGGCCGCTTCGCTAGAACCACCAGGAGATACATCAGCCCTGCTAGTATGCACTATTTTTCACAACCCCGCAAGGGCAAACCAGCCTGAGTCAGACACCAATTTGCCGCTGTGACAGAGATGTTTGCCCCCTATGTCTTTGGTTGACTTTTGACTGTAAATGCTGATTAAATCTTCGAAAGAATCGGCGTATGGAAGAGGTAGGTAGGGATGGGGAGCAGACTATTTAAAGAACTTGAACGCACATACGGTTTCGATGAAGTAGCGATCGTCCCCGGCCAGGTCACCATTAATCCCGAATTGACCTCCACGAAGATGACCATCGGAAACCTGGAATTCGAGATTCCCTTCATGGCCTCCGCCATGGACGGGGCCGTTTCGCCAGGGTTCGCTTCGTACATGCACGAGATGGGTGGCCTGGGCGTCCTGAACGCCGAGGGACTTTACAGCAGATACGAAGACCCCTACTCGGTCCTGGAAGAGATCATATCAACCCCCCAGGACGAAGTAACCGAATTCCTCCAAAAAGTTTACTCCGAGCCCATCCGCGAAGAATTGATCGGCGAGCGGGTCCGGGAGGTCAAGAGCACCGGCGCGATCTGCGCCGTTTCCTTCACCCCTCAAAACACCAAGCGCATGTCCCCGGCGGCCGTTGAGGCCGGGGCCGACATCATCGTGGTCCAGTCCACCGTCACCACCGCCCGGCACATGTCCAACAGTTACCGGGGGTTGGTGTTCTCCGAGTTGATCGACGCCCTTAAAGTCCCCGTGGTCGTCGGGAATTGCGTCACCTATGAAGTGGCGTTGGAACTGATGGAAACCGGCATCGACGGCCTGCTGGTGGGCGTCGGCCCCGGCGCGGCCTGCACCACCCGTGAAGTGGTGGGCGTGGGCGTGCCCCAGGTCACCGCGACCCTCCGGTGCGCGGCGGCCCGGGAAGACTACTTCCGGCGCACCGGCCGTTACGTGACCGTGATCACCGACGGGGGGTTCCGCACCGGCGGCGATGTGTGCAAGGCCATCGTCAGCGGCGCCGACGCGGTGATGCTGGGCACCCCTTTTGCCCAAGCCGAAGAGGCGCCCGGACACGGTTTCAACTGGGGCATGGCCAATCCCAACCCCGAGCTGCCCAGAGGTACCCGCATCAAGGTCGGATGTAAGGGCACCCTAAAGCAGATCCTCTATGGCCCAACCTCTGTGACCGACGGCACCCAGAACTTCGTCGGGGCCCTCCGCATGGCAATGGGCATGTGCGGCGCTTACACCATCCGTGACCTGCACAAGGCCGAGATGGTTATCGCGCCTTCTATTAAAACCGAGGGCAAGTACTTCCAGATGGGCGGCTAACGCCCCTACTCCCCCGCTTTCCCACACCTTAGCGTTTCCCGGAATTAACGCCTGGTATAATTGCCAGGCGATTTTCATTGCCCCTTGGGTTATCTCCGCCGGCCGCTTCTCGGTCCGCCCGTTGCCGCCGGCATTAATTCAGAAGGGACCAAGTGGGAGAAACACCATGCATGAAGCCAACGGCACCATCCGAATACTGGACCCCACCGCCGAGGACATCCCAGAGGAGTTGGGGCTGAGCCCCAGCCTACCCAGCCTGCAGGGCAAGGTGGTGGGTCTGTTGGAGAACGGCAAGTACCACGCCGACGATTTCTTGCAAGAGCTGGGGGAGGTCCTGGTCACGCGCCACGGAGCAAGCAGGGTCGTCTACGCCACCAAGTTCACCTACAGCGCCCCCTGCGCCACGGAGACCCTAGACTCTCTCTTGGCGGAATGCGACGTGATTGTCCACGGGATCGCCGATTGAGGCTCCTGCACAGCGTGGGGTCTCCACGACACAGTGATCACCGAATCCAGAGGGGCGCCGTCGGTCAGCGTCATCACCAGCTCCTTCACCGGGGCGGCCCAGGCCCGGGCGGCCGCGTTGGGCATGCCCGGGGTCCGTCTCGTCGTTCTGCCCAGTCCCCTGGCGCCCCGGAGCCCCCAGGATGTGCGCCAGATGGCCCACGAATACGCGCCGGAGATAGTGGGTCTCTTAACCAGGCCTCCGGCCGGCTCGTGAAGAGGGAAGCTCCTCTTCAATCCCGCCAGGTGGAAGTGGCCGCATCCTTTGACGCGGTCCAGGACTATTGCTGGCAACAGGGCTGGACCGACGGGTTGCCGGTGGTGCCGCCCACGGAAGAGATGGTCCGGGACATGCTCTCGGCCTATGGCCGGGAACCCGGAGAATCACTGGGTATCATCCAGCCCCGCAACGCCCGAGTGACCCTGGAGAAAGTCGCCGTCAATGCGGTCATGGCGGGCTGCCGGCCCGAGTATTTCCCTGTAGTGGTGG
>JACZXN010000441.1 GCA_022571575.1 Chloroflexota bacterium
GGGCCACCGCATCGGGGCCGGAGCGGACCAGTACGCCTTCGTCCCACGCCGGACAGCAGGTGATGCCCCGCAACTGCTCGATGACCGTGCTGGGCTCGATCCCCGAGCGCAGGGCCAGGGAGACCAAGCGGGATATGGCTTCCAACTGGGCCGAGTCGCAACCGCCGGCCTTGCCCAGGTTCCCGAATACCTCAAAGGGCGCATCAGACTCGTCGAAGTTGATGGTCACATACATATTGCCGTGACCGGTGCGGACCCGCTCGGTGACTCCGCGAATGGACTGGGGCCGTTGACGAGGGGTCAGAGCCTCGGCGGCGCCGGCCGTCTCCACTGGTTTCTGGGCCGTCCCGCCGGTGCTGAGCACCTGGCCATCCTTGCTGCCGTCACGGTAGACCGTGATGCCTTTGCAGCCCAACTCGTAGGCCAGCATGTAGGCGCCCGCTATCTGCTCCACCGTGGCGTCGTTGGGGAAATTGATGGTCTTTGAAACCGAATTGTCGATGTGCTTCTGCACCGCGCCCTGCATCTTTACATGCCACTCGGGAGCGATGTCGTGGGAAACCCGGAAGACATCCTTCACCCACTGGGGAATGTCCAGCTCCTCCAGGCTGCCGGTGCGGGCCAGGTCTTCCATCAACCCTTCGGAGTAGAACCCTTCCTGGCGGGCCACCGCCTCGAAGTAGGGGTTTCCCTCCACCAGCTTGGTGTTGTCCATGACGTTGCGCACGTAGCTCAGGGCGAAAAGGGGCTCGATGCCGCTGGAGGCCCCGGCGATGATGCTGATGGTGCCGGTGGGCGCGATGGTGGTCGGGGCCGAGTTCCGCATGGGCCGCACGGCGCCGTCCGGTCCCGGCCGGTTGTAGATGCTGCCCTCCCAGGCGGGGAAGCAACCCCGGACCAGGGTCAGGTCCGAAGACGCCTGGTGGGTCCGCTCCAAGATGCGGCGCATCAGTTCTTCGGCCATCTCCAAAGCCTCTTCGGAGTCGTACTGGATACCCAGTTGTATGAGCAGGTCGGAGAAGCCCATCACGCCGAGGCCGATGCGCCGGGTCTTCTTGCTCATCTCCTCGATCTCGGGGATGGGATAGTCGTTCATGTCGATGACGTTGTCCAACATATGAACGGCGATATCGACGGTCTCGTTCAAACGCTCCCAGTTGATCACCGTGTCGCCGTCGGCGATGGTCACCATCCGGGCCACGTTGATGGACGCCAGGTTGCAGGACTCGTAGGGCAGCAGGGGCTGCTCGCCGCACGGGTTGGTGCTTTCGATCTCGCCCAACTGGGGGTTGGGATTGTCCCGGTTGATCAGGTCCAGGAAGATCAATCCGGGATCGCCGGTCTTCCAGGCCATGTTGGTCAACAGGTCGAACACCTTTTTGGCGTTGAGCTGGCCGGTGACCTTGCCGGTGCGCGGGTTGACCAGGTCATATTCCTGACCCGTCTTGACCCGCTCCATGAAATCGCTGTTGACGGCGACCGAGATATTGAAGTTGCTCAGGTTCTTGCCGTCTTCCTTGGACCTGATGAACTTCTCGACGTCCGGATGGTTGACGTTCAAGATTCCCATGTTGGCGCCGCGGCGGGTGCCGCCCTGTTTCACCACGTCGGTGGCGGCGTCGAAGGCGCGGATGAAGCTGACCGGACCGCTGGCGATGCCGCCGGTGGAGCCGACCACGTCGCCCTCCGGCCGGAGACGGCTGAAGGAGAACCCGGTGCCGCCGCCGCTCTTGTGGATCAGGGCGGTCTGTTTCACCTTGTCGAAGATGGAGTCAAGGGCGTCGTCGATGGGCAGAACGAAACACGCCGACAGTTGCTGGAGCTCCCGTCCGGCATTCATCAGGGTGGGGGAATTGGGCAGCAGTTCCAAGCGCTGCATCGCCAGGAAGAACTTATCTTCGGTGGCCTGCCGTTCCTCTTCGGTGGCGCCGTAGTTCTTGTCGGCCTGGGACAGGTTCTCGGCCACCCGGTGGAACATGCCCACTGGATCTTCCAGGATATTGCCCTCCCGGTCCTTGGAGAGGTAACGCCGCTTCAGCACCACCTTGGCGTTGGCGGTCAATTCCGTGGACCGTTCGTTGGTCTGTTGGGCTATTCCAGCGGCCACCAGCGCCGTTGCTATGCGCCGGCGTCTTTCCGGTATATCTATGTACGTTTCAGCCCTATGATTAGTCGGATGAGTCGCGGTCATTTCGATGTTCCTCTTCAGTGTCAACGGG
>JACZXN010000442.1 GCA_022571575.1 Chloroflexota bacterium
GGCCCCGGTACACCCTGCGGCGAGTATCTGCGCCGATTCTGGCAGCCGGTGACCTTTTCCGACGACCTCAAAGACCTGCCGGTGGCCCTCAAAATACTGGGAGAAGAACTGGTAGCGTTCCGCGACTTCAGTGGCCGGATCGGCCTGGTTGAGGCCCACTGTCCCCACCGGGGCACATCCCTGGAGTTTGGCCTGGTGTCCGAACGGGGCATCCGGTGCTGCTACCACGGCTGGCTCTTCGATGTGGACGGCACCATCTTGGAGACGCCCGGCGAGCCCGAAGACAGCACCCTCAAGGACCGGCTCTGCCACGGCGCCTACCCGACCCATGAATATAACGGGACCATATTCGCCTATATGGGACCGCCGGACCAGATGCCTCCCTTCCCCATGATGGACACCTACGAGCGGGAAGGGTACCGGCTCATGCCCGGCAAGAAATACAACTACCCCTGCAACTGGCTGCAGATATTGGAGAACGCCATGGACCCGGTCCACACGTCGTTCCTCCACACCATCGTCTCCGGCTCACAGTTCACCGAAGAGTTCGGCGTGATACCGGAACTCGATTTCATCGAGACGCCGGCCGGCATGATCTACATCGCAACTCGCCGCATGGGCGACAACATCTGGGTGCGCATGGTGGAGAACATCATGCCCAACCTGCAGCAGGTGGCGCCTATCTGGGAGGACGGCAAGAGTCCTCACGACTTCGACGGGCCGATGATGAGCCGCTGGATCGTGCCCCAAGACGACACCCACACGATGCTGCTGGAGTTCAGGCACATCGCGGTCGATGAAGAAGGCACGCCGGCTTGGTGGATCGACCGCGAGCAGATGTTGCCCGCCCAACTCCCCATCACCGAGAACCTGGAAGACCAGCAGCGCCAGCCTTCCGACTACGAAGCCCAGGTCAGCCAGCGGCCCATCGCGGTCCACGGCCTGGAGCACCTTGGGGCCACCGACCGGGGCATAACCATGTTCCGGAAGCTGGTCAAGGAAGGCATCAAGGCGGTGCAAGAAGGACGCGACCCGGACGTTTTGTCCCGCGACGACAAACCGGTCTCGACCTATTGCAACGACACCGTTGTCTACTCGCCGGCGATCGGCAATGTCGAAGAAGACATCAAGG
Organism: Chloroflexota bacterium; assembly: GCA_022571575.1. The sequence goes on from JACZXN010000442.1 coordinate 1,133, forward strand.
CGATGCGGGAGGTCGGCCGCAAGCTGGCTGAGGAATACATCGCGAACCCACCGCTCTCAAAATAGGGCGAACGACTAGAGGCCCAAGCGCACGGCGGAAACAGCCCAGGGACCGCTCCTGGGCTGTTTCTTTTCATGCCGCCTAGGTTTGCCTGGCCTGGGTTCTGGAAGTACAATCCCCCAGACTCTTGATGCGTGCGGCAGAAACACCGGCGATGGGAAGGGCATGACTAGCGAAACACCAACTATGGTCTCACTGCGCGGGGCGGACGTCCCCCTGGTCCGGATGGGCTCAGGGCCCCCGGTCCTGGCGCTCCACGGCGGAGACGGCCCGGTGGACCATCTGCCCTTCGCCGAAAGTATCTCCGGCAGCTTTGAGTTTCTGCATCCCACCCATCCCGGGTTCGACGGCACGCCCATACCTGAGCACTTCGACGGCCTGCCGGACCTGACCTTTCTCTACCTGGACCTTATAGACTCCCTGGACCTGCATGACGCTATCCTGGTGGGGTTTTCCATGGGCGGCTGGCTGGCGGCCGAGATCGCCGTGATGAACACCGGCCGGTTCTCCAAGCTGGTCTTGGTGGACTCGGTGGGCATCAAGCCCGGCGGAGTATTCGACCGGGACATAGCCGACGTATTCGCCCTCTCCGCCGATGAACTCCGGAAGGCCACCTGGCACGACCAGTCCCTGGCGCCGGACCATGCGGCGATGACGGATGAAGAGCTTCAGAAGACCGCGGGCAACAAGATCGCCCATGGGCTCTACACCTGGGAGCCGTACATGCACAACCCCAAGCTGCGGTACCGCCTGCACCGCATCGACATCCCCACGCTGTTGATCTGGGGCGGGAACGACGGCATAGTTACGCCGGACTACGGCGCCGCGCTGCGGGACTTGATACCCGGCGCGAGTCTAACCGTGATTCCCAACGCAGGGCATCACCCGCACATCGAGCAGCCCGGCGAGTTCGCGGCCCGGTTCTTGGAATTCGCCGCCAGTTAGTTGGCCGCCGGCGATACCTGGTCTATCCCGAAAATGACTAAAAGTAGGTGCCTGATTTGAGAGCCTGGTTTTTCACCG
>JACZXN010000030.1 GCA_022571575.1 Chloroflexota bacterium
GAGATGAACAAGATGGTGAAGAGCTTGTTGTCGAACTTCAGGTGCATGTAGAACATGATCACGATGTAGAACTTGATCACCGACAAGCCGATCAACAGCGGTATCTTGGTGGCGCCCAGGTCATCCGAGATTCCGGCCCGGTCCCAGATCAGCAGGAATTCGACGATGGTGATCGCGAACAAGATTATCGCGATCAGCGCATATTGCATGAACGTGGGGTGGTGGCCTGCCGTATGTTCGGTTTGTTGAGCCATGGTGGTTATGGGACTCCTGATGGAGTTCGGCGGGGATGTATCGTTAGCCGCCCGGAGGAGCAACGGGGCCGGAATCGAAACCGCCGATCAGGTATAGCAACGTGAAGATGACGATCCAGACAATGTCGACGAAGTGCCAGTACAACCCGAGGATCTCGACATCCAGCGCGGTCTTGGGGCCCAGGCGCCCTTTGGCTCCCATGATGGCCATGGCCAGGAGCCAGATGATTCCCAAGGTCACGTGAGCGCCGTGGAAGCCGGTGAGGGTGAAGAAGGAGGCGCCGAACAGGTTGCCTCCCAAGGTCAGTCCCTCGTTCTTGAAGGAGTTGAATTCGAATATCTGAAACCCAATAAAAACCGATCCCAACGCGGCGGTGGCCAGTAGCCAGCCGACGATGGCCCGTTTGTTATCGGCGTTGGTCGCCGCCAGTGCCTGCACCATGGCGAAGCTGCTCATCAACAGGACAAAGGTGCTGATCGTGGTGACCGGAACGCTGATGATGTCGACGGGATAGGGGCCGGTCAGGCTCTGGCCCCGGTACACCATGTAGGTGGCGATCAGGGCGGCGAAGAAAAGACAGTCCGACCCCAAAAATACCCACATGAGCAGTTTTCGGTGATTTAAGCCGGTTGTTGTGTATTCGTGTTCTGCTGCTTGGGCCACGATCTCAGTCTCCTAGTGGTCGTCACTGGGTGCGGTTGGAGGCTCATTGCCCCAACCGATGACACCCATCATTGCGATGGCTCCACCCACAAAGCTGAGGGCGTAGTGCGATAGCAGTCCGCCGCCGATCAGGGCCACCCCCGCGGCGGTGATTATCGGCCAGTACGACGGGCTGGGCATGTGGATGGTCCTGGGATCGACCAAGGCTTCCGGCTCGGTGATGGGAGTTCCGGCGGCCTCCGCCCGATCTTTCATGATCCAGTATTGGTCCAGTCCCTCGACCTGAGGTATCTTGGCGAAGTTGTACGGTGGGGGCGGCGAGGCGATGCTCCACTCCAAACCGGGGGCGTCCCAGGGGTCATGGCCGGCAGCCCGGGAATTGCGGGACTGCCAGATGTTGTAGATGAAGAGCAGGAAGGCGATGAACAGCACGATGTAACCGAGACTGGCCAACCGGTTCAGGTTCTCCCAGCCGAACTCGGCCGAGTAGGTGTAGATCCGGCGGGGCATCCCGTTCAACCCGAGGAAGTGCATGGGGAAGAACGTCAGGTTCATTCCGATGAACATGAACCAGAAATTCAGCTTGCCGATGGTCTCGCTCAGCATCTTGCCGGTGACCTTGGGGTACCAGAAGTAGATCCCGGCGAAGATGCCGAATATGGAACCGCCGAACAGCACGTAGTGAAGGTGGGCGACGACGTAGTAGGTGTCCTGTTGCTGGAAGTCGGAGGGCGATATGGCGTGGGACACGCCGCTCAGACCGCCGACGATGAACAGGGCCACGAACCCCAGGGCGAACATCATGGACGTGGTGAACACGATGGAGCCCTGCCAAAGCGTCCCGATCCAGTTGAAGATCTTCACGCCCGTTGGCACCGCGATCAACATGGTGGTGATGGTGAACACCGAGTTCGCCACCGGGCCCAGGCCCACGGTGAACATGTGGTGGCTCCAGACGGCCCAGCCCATGATGCCGATGACTATTCCGGAGAACACGACGAAGGGATAGCCGAACAAGGGCTTTCGCGAGAAGGCCGGCAAGACCTCCGACACGATGCCCATGGGCGGCAGGATGAGGATGTACACCTCAGGGTGCCCGAAGACCCAGAACAGGTGCTGCCAGAGGATGGGGTCGCCGCCCTCGGACGGGATGAAGAAATGAGTCCCGAAGTTCCGGTCCATGATCAATTCGATCAGGCCCACCGTGATCACCGGGAACGCCAGGACCAGCAGGATCGACGTTATCAAGGTCATCCAGACGAAGACCGGCATGCGCATCATGTTCATTCCCGGCGCACGCATGTTGATGATGGTCACGACGAAGTTCAGCGCCGCGGCCACCGATGAAGTGCCCAGGACCAAAAGGCCGATGGCCCAGTAATCCAGGCCCCGGTTGACGCTGAAGGGCTTCTCGGTGAGGTTGGCGTAGGAGAACCAACCGGCGTCCGGCACCTGGTCCACCACGAAGCTCATGTGCATGAGAATCCCGCCGAACAGGAAGAGCCAGTAACTCAGCGCGTTGAGCCTGGGGAATGCCACGTCACGGGCGCCGATGGCCAACGGCACGATGAAGTTGAAGAAGCTGGCGGACAGCGGCATGATGACCATGAACACCATCACCGTGGCGTGCATGGTGAACATCTGGTTGTATCGGGCGGCGCCAAGCAGGTCGTTGTCGGCCGAGGATAACTGCAAGCGGAGGACCCCGGCTTCGATGCCTGCGATCATCATGAAGATCAATGCGGTTACGCCGTATAGCACGCCGATGCGCTTATGATCGACTGTTGTGATCCAGCCCCAGATGCCTGCGTAGCTTGTTGGGCGTGCCAAGACGCCGGTTATCGCTGCCATCGCTCGCTTTATCCGGGCCCTCCACCGGCTGGTCCGGTGAAAACGCCGCGGTCTCCGCTCTTAAGTTAGTTTATTTTACCGCAGGTCCAACAGATACCCAATCAGGGCATCGATCTCTTCGTCGGTTAGGCTGACCGTACCGTCTTGGTACAGCACCGCTCGGGCCGACATGTAATTGGCGGGTTTGATCTTGTCCGGGTCGTGCAGCCAGGCCCGCAGATTGGTCTCGGACAGTTCTATCAGACCTGCCGCGAGGGTCCCACGGGTCCGGAGGTCGGTCAGGTTGGGCGCCGGAACGGGGGTGATGTCGGCTCCGGTCAGAAAGCCTTTCAGCCGGCTGGCCGAGAGGGCCGGGTCGTCCGGGCCGTCAATAGTGTGGCACAGGGTGCAGTTGGCCGCAAAGAGCTGCTGCCCCGCCTTGGCCTTGGCTGTATTGGCGGGAGGTGGCCCCCAGCCGGCGACCCAGGAATCGAAGTCGGCCTGTTCCATCACAATGACGCGGAACCGCATCAAGGCGTGGCCCAGACCGCACAACTCGGCGCATTGCCCAAACAGCGTGACGGGCAATTCTTCTTTGATCTTGTCGGAGTCGGCCTGGAACCACATGGTATTGATGTGGGTCGGGACCATGTCGAGTTTGCCGGCCAGCTTGGGCAACCAGAAACTGTGGATGACGTCGTCGGATTCCAGGTTCAGGATGATGGGCCGGTCCACGGGAATCCGCAACTCGTTGGCGGTGATGATGTGCTTGCCGTTGCCGGCGTCGGGGTATTCGAACTCGAACCACCATTGGTGGCCGGTGACGTTCACCTCCAGCGCGTCGGGAGCGGAGTCGGGAGGCGCGTCCACTTGGAAGAGTACGAAAACCGACCAGATGCCCAATCCCATGACCAAGATGGTGGGGATGATGGTCAAGGTTATTTCCAGGGTGTTGTTGCCGTGAAGCGGGGCCGGCTTGGGTTGTCCCGGGCGCTTGCGGTAGCGGATCATCGCGTAGAGGAGGACGCCTTCGACCAAGATGAAGACCACGACCATGATCCACATCGTGACGTTGAATAGGTCCAACTGCAATTGGGCGACGGGGCCGAGAGCGTCCCAGGTGGACTGGCCTGCTTTGGAACAGCCGGTCGCGAACAAGAAAAGGGCCGCCAACAGTCCAAAGATGACCGAACGGTTCTTCAGACTACTCTGGCGTCCCCTGGACCCATCGGAACTCGAGGCGGATTGCTTGGCAAGGGTTCCTGCCCGCCGGAAGGGCGACAGCCCCATTTTTCGACTCCCCGGAGTTTTATCGGACTCAGCCACCACGCCTTCCACCGGCCGGTCTAAGGGCTGGTTTCGCCCTTGAATCGCCGACTATTTGAGCGTAGTGTGTGCGATTTTTCACTAACCTTCGGGACATTATCACAGGCCTGCTGGCCTGTCAACGCATCTGAGCCTGGGTCAAGCCCGATGCCGCCGTGATTGAAACCGGGTAGAAACCGGGTAGAAACCGGGTAGAAACCGGGTAGAAACTGGGATCAAAATCGTGCCTAGAACCGGAATATGCTGTCGGCCAGCATGACCGCGAACAGCAGCGCCAGGTAGAGCAGCGAGAATAGATACAGATGCCTGGCCTTGCGGACCGTGTGATCCCGTTTTAGTTTCCAGGCGAACATCATGAATATGGCGCCCAGCGCCGCGGCTGAGGCCAGGTACACCAGGCCAACCGCGTCCGTCGCGCCGAAGAGCAACGTCAGCGCCACCAACGCAAGGCTGTAGACAAATATGTTTTGGGCGGTCCGCTCTTCCCCCACCACCACCGGCAGCATGGGCACTCCCGCTCTTTCGTAGTCTTTTTGGATCAATAAGGCCAAGGCCCAAAAATGGGGCGGCGTCCAGAAAAAGACGATGGAGAATAGATAAAGGGCCGGCAGGTCCAGTCCGCCCGTCACCGCGGCCCAACCGACCATCGGCGGAATGGCGCCCGCCGCGCCCCCGATGACGATGTTCTGCGGGGTGTTGCGTTTGAGCCAACCGGTGTACACCAGCACGTAGAACAGCGTTGCCGCCAGGGTGAGAGAAGCCGACAGCAGGTTCACCCAGTAGGCCAGGACGAAGAAAGCCCCAAGGTTCAGGGCGATGCCGAAGGCCAGGGCGCTGATGGGCAGGACGCGGTTGCTGGCGACCGGCCGGCGCGACGTGCGGGACATGAGCGCGTCGATGTCCTGGTCCAGGAAGTGGTTGATGGAGTTGGCCCCGCCGGCCCCCAGCGCACCCCCAACGCAGACCAGGGCCAAGGTCTGAAGCGAGGGGATCCCCTCCGCCGCCAGGAACATGCCGCCGGTGGCCGTGATCAGGAGGAGGCTGATGATCGGCGGCTTGGTCAGCGTCAGGTAATCGCTGGCCAGGGCCATCAATCCGGCGGGTTTTTCGGCCCCGGGTTGGCCGGCCTTGACTCGTTCAACCATGAGCCGCCCCGCTCCAGCGTGTGCCCGGTTTGGAGAAGGTCAGGACTATGAGACCGGATACGGCGATCCAGACCGCGGTGGCCAGGGCCAGGTGCAGGGCCCGAAGGTCCTGGCTGAAGTCGGACCAGACGGCCCCGGCGCCGGCGAAAACCTGGGCCACGAAGAAAGCCGTGGCAACCATGGAGAACACCCGTATCTCCGCAGGCTGGGTCCTCCCTCTAAAGCCGAGGTGCAGACTATACAGGACGAACAGGCCTACGATGACCGCCACGTAGCGGTGGAACATGTGGATGATCTGCAACCGGTGTTCTGGGAAAACATCTCCCTGACACAACGGCCACTCCAAACAGGCGCCGGTGGACCCGGTGATGGTCACATAGGAACCGGAAAGAAGGAGCAGGAACACCGCGGCGCCGGCTATGACCGCCAAGGCCGGGAACCGGCGGGTTTTGCCAACCGCCCAACCGGGTATCCCCATCGCCAACGGGCCGCGGTAGGCCACCACGGCCAGCACCACCAGGACGGCGACCAGGGCTTCACCGACGGCCAGATGGGCCATTACGGCAGCACCGGGCAGTTCAGTGAGCACCGTGGCCCCGCCCAAGATGGCCTGGGCAATGACCAGGCCAAAGGCCAGAGTTGCCGGGACCAAGACCCAAAGCTCCCGCCGGTAGCGCATCCAAGCAGCGATGAATAGGAACAGGATCAGCGGGCCGACGACGAAAGACGCGGTCACCCGGTGGGAGTACTCGATGATCGCCTTGGTCTCCAGCGGAGGAAAGATACCTCCGTCGCAACCCGGCCAATCCGGGCATCCCAGGCCCGACCCGGTGACCCGCACCACCCCTCCCAGGATCACCAGGGCGAACGTGGCGAGGACGGTGAATGCGGATATTCCCCGGAACCAGTTGTGAAATCCACCGGTGTCCCCTAATGCCATAACGTCGGCCTAGACGCAGTGGTGGGGGGAATCAAGGTTGCGCCGGAGCCGCTCGGCGGCAGCAGGCGGTTACTGCTTGTCATGGAGAAGGGTTCCTGGGTTGGGGGCTCCTGACCGGAAGTTTCTGAGCGGAGCCAGGCGTCGTATATCGGTGGGGTTATGATATCACCGCGGCGTTGCTTGCCGGGTTGTTAAACGTTCCTGAAAGAGGGCGGAAAGAGGTCCGCGCCAGCGTCTCGAACACTAACATAGGGCCTGGATGATGTCAATAAATCCCGTGCGTGGCCAGTCACGGAACGGCGGCGTCGTTCCCGGCGGTCCCCAGCACCTGGTTGGGCCCCCCGGCGGCGTTGGCCAAGGGCCCCGTTTTAGGCTGGATGACGGGCGGTGAAACGGGCCCAAAAATCTGAATCTAAGCATAGACTGTGTTATCATTTCCCCTGCTGTCATGGAGCGTGCCGTCCAAGTTGAAAACCTAGTTAAGCGATTCGGCTCATTCACCGCGGTTGACGGGGTGACTTTCGCCGTTGACCGGGGCGAGGTCTTTGGGATATTGGGCCCCAATGGGGCCGGCAAGACCACCACCCTGGAGATAATCGAAAGCCTCCAGAAGCCGACCGAAGGCCGGGTCAGCGTATTGGGACTGGATGTCCAATCCCACGCGGCCGAGGTGAAGGCCCGCATCGGAGTCCAACTCCAGGCCTCCGCCTACTACGACTACCTCACCCTCAAGGAGATCCTGGCCCTCTTGGGCAGTTTTTACCCCACCCGCGTCCGACCCGAAACGCTGCTTGAGCGAGTTGGCCTCTTGGACAAGGCGGCCAGCCGCACCGGCGAACTCTCCGGGGGACAGAAGCAGCGGTTCGCCGTCGCGGCCAGCCTGGTGAACGACCCCGAGCTAATCATCTTGGACGAGCCCACCACCGGTCTGGACCCCCAGGCCCGCCGTAATCTCTGGGGCCTGATCAGAGAGGTCAACCAACGCGGGGTCACCGTGGTCCTGACCACCCACTACATGGAGGAGGCGGAGCATCTCTGCGGCCGCCTGGCCATCATGGACCATGGGCAGATCTTGGCGCTGGACACCCCCCGGAACCTGATCAATCAATTGAAGGCCAGCTACACCGTGAAGCTGACTATGGATAAACCGATGACCAAGGCCCAATCGAAGGCGTTGCGTTGCAACGTCGAGCTGCTTCAGGCGGGAGCGCACGGTCCCGAAGAGCCCGAGGGAGACGACCCACCGGAAGATGGACCGGGAAAAGAGAACACCTACCTGCTCCGGCTCGCCAATAGCCCCTCCGCGCTGAAGAACATGTTGGACGAGATAGCCAAGGCCGAACTGGGCCTGGAGAACCTGCAGATCACCCCGGTGACGCTGGAGGACGTCTTTCTCGAACTGACCGGCAGCGAACTACGGGACTAGCCTTGGTTGCGTTGACTTGGGCGAACCTGAAGATGATGGCGCGCAACCGCCAGGCCATATTCTGGGCCTTGTTCTTCCCCCTGCTGTTGGTGGTGGTGTTCGGCCTGTTCGACTTCAACGGCGTGGGCGCGGCTGACGTTGCGGTGATCGATCAGTCCGGGGGCCCTCGGGCCGAGTTGCTCCGGGAGCGGCTGGAGGAGATCGAGTTTCTGGAGCTGGAGTACCAGGAACTCGATCCAGGTGAGGCGCGAGACAGGGTTGCGGACGGCGACCTTGGCTATCTAATCATTATCCCGGAGATGTTCGACGACCCGGCAGCCCAGGCGCAAGCTCAGAGCCCGGCCCCGGTGATTCTGGTCTACAGCACCCGCAACCCGGACCGGAATCAACTGGTGGACGGCGCGGTCCGCAATCTGGTGTCCGACATCAACTCCGAAAGCGGCCCTATCGTGCCGTCCCAGCTGCTCACCGCCGAAGTGATACAAGTGCCAGAGGTCGATTATTTCGACATGGTGCTTCTTGGATTGCTGGGGCTGGGGATCATGACCAACTCCATCATCTCCATCGCCGTCCGTATCAGCACCTACCGGAACCAGTCCATCTTGAAGCGCCTTTTGGTTACTCCCCTTCCCATCTGGAAATTCTTTGCCGCGGAGATAACGGCCCACGTGCTTTTAGCCCTGGTCCAGGCGGGAATCATCCTAACGGTGGGGGTATTCGTATTCGGCGGGCACGTCCACGGAAACATCTTGTGGGTCTTGGCCATCACGGCGCTGGGCAGCATCGTGTTCTTGAACATCGGTTTTATCCTGTCCGCCTGGGCCAAGAGTCCAGCCGCTGCATCGGGCATGGGGAACGCAGTGTCCCTGCCGATGATGTTCTTTGCGGGGACCTTTTTCTCGACCGCGGCTTTGCCATGGGTGCTCCCTCAGTTGTCTCTGGCGTTGCCCCTCACGCCCATGCTGGTAGCCCTGCGGGAGGTTGCCATAGACGGCGCGCCGATCTGGGACACCTGGCCGCAACTGGCGGCCCTGGGCGGTTGGGTGGCGGCTACCGGGCTCGTGGCCACCAAGGTGTTTAGGTTTGGATGATGGGATCCCTGGGCCGGCCGGCAGTTAAAAGATCGGCGCTGGCCGTAACGGTGGTGGCGCTGTTGCTGCCGATCGCGGCGGTCTGTGGTGGTAGCGGCGAGAAAGAGGTAACAGGATTGGTTCTGGAGGTGGTCGAACGCGATCTGGTGGAGATAGAATTTCTCCGGTTGCGGGACGACGAGGGCAGAGTCTGGGAGTTCTCCACGGAAGGGGACGTTGGCGCCAGCGCCGCGCATCTGAGGCAACACCAATTGGGCGGTGAAAGGGTCGCTGTCACCTACCGGGAGGATGATGGCCGCTTGATCGCCGTACGAGTAGGTGACGCCGGCGGCCCCGGCCGCTAAAGAATCTCCAGAAGTTTGGCCTCGATCTCGCCAGCCGTCGTGAATTGCTCGAATTTGGCGTATATCAAGCCCTGACGGTCAATGATGAAGGTCCAAGGCTCGGTGGGCAGGCCCCATTCCTCGACGGCAGCCACCAGTCCGCCCGCGGGCCTGGCCCCTTCCAACAGGTGGGGGTTTTCGAAGACCTCCACGTGGATATAGTTGGCCCGGTCTCCGATATTTTCTTTGACCTTGCTCAGTTCTCCAACCTGGGGCCCGCAGGTGGCACTGATGCAAAATGCTGGGGTGGCGAACACGACCACCAATGGCTTTTCCTGCCGTAACGCCTCATGGATCGAATACTCGTACAGGTCGAGGTCCGGCTGGGGAGAGCTTGTGATGTGGGAGATATCGTCCGCTTTGGCCGCGGTGTGGGTCACGCTGGGTGGGGCGAGGGACCCGATGGCAGGTGTGCTGGGAGTCTCTTTGAGGATGAATCTGGCCTGGGCGAATATTGGGGCGCCCTCGTTGGACGTGAAATTTACGTCGATCTCATAGGACCCGGCGGTATCCAGGTCTATATCCGCAACGAACACGCCTGGCGCCGAGGGCCACCTTACGAAATGGGCCGTGACCGAGGCTTTGAGTTCCCGGGCATCTTCGTTTGGAACCAGGAGATACGCCGCCACCTCTGAATTCTCCCCGAGCGCCGGCATCCCGTCTCTGTTGATGACGCCGAACATAAGGCGGTTGCGGCCAATTGCCAGGTCGCTGGTAATGATAACTGCGGAAAAAGCCGGCCCGCCAGCCTTTTGCTCGCTGGAGATAATCGGGTCGCCGGAGCCCGGAGAGCACGCCGCCGCCAACAGCAGCAGCATCGGCGCCAAGAGCATGTATATGCGTGGGTTGAGCGTCAATTAATTTCCTTCTGTTTCGCCCTCTTGTGGGTAAGAAGAACGCCCCCATCCTAACCTTCCCCCGTGCGCGGGGGAAGGGACTAGTTCTCATTTCCTCCAGGGCAAAGCCAGGTCGGGCACCCCCCTTTCGTAAAGGGGGGAAGGGGGAATTTTCCTCGGAGTCGAGCCTAGTAGTGTATCCCCCGGCCCGCACCGCCTTCGACGGCGATGGTCTGACCGGTGATGGCCCCGGCGCGGTCTGAGACCAGGAACAACACCAGGTCGGCGATGTCTTGAGATTCCACCATCCGGCCGATGGGGATATCGGACACCGCCCGCCGCCCTGCCTCCTTCAAGGTGATGTTGGCGTCTTTCGCCTGACGCTCCAGGTACATTGTCATGCGGGGCGTCTTGGTGGTG
>JACZXN010000443.1 GCA_022571575.1 Chloroflexota bacterium
CAAGGCGTCCACGACTTCATGTCGGTCTGGCAGGGCCAGGCATACACCGACTACGCCACCCACGTCATCTACCGCAACTCCAACACCCCCGACTCCATCGCCAGGTTCGGCGAACTGGTCTCGGCGGGGTTCCCCAGCGTCAAGATATTCACCACCGACATCCGGCCCCCCGGCAACGAAGGCCGCACCCTGACCCCCGGCGGACGTCTGGAGACCGGCCGGCTCTACGACCTGATGGAGCAGGTATCCCGCCACGGCGGCATGCTGGCGGTCCACGGCGAAGACGATGAGCTGGTGATGTACAACTACCTCATGGCCCAACAGCGGGACCAATGGGACTGGTACAACGCCAACCTGATCCACTCCAAGGCGGTGGAAGACCTGGCCTTCAGGCACGTTACCCGCATGGCCGAACGCACCGGCGCCGGTATGTACTTCGTCCATGTGACGGCCCAAGACGGCGTCGATGTCATCGCCGAGGCCCGCAGCAACGGGCAGCCGGTCTACGGCGAGGTCTTAACCCTCGCTTTGTCCTTCGATGCCCGCAACTACCGGGAAGACGACGGCATGAAGTACCACACCTATCCGTCCCTCAAGGGCGAAGAAGACACTGTCAGACTGTGGGATGGCATCATGAAGAGCGACCTGGCATTCACCGCCACCGACAGCAGCTTCACCACCTATCTGGACAAGATCGCCGGAAGAAACATCGAGGACATGCGCGGCGGCAACATCGGCATCGAGATACGCATGGGCGTCAACTACACCGAGGCCGTGGTCAAGCGCGGCATGTCCCTGGAACGCTTCGCCGATATCACGTCCACCAACGCCGCCAAGATCCTGGGCCTGTACCCGCGCAAGGGCGCCATCGCCGTGGGCAGCGACGCCGACTTCGCCTTCATCGACCCCGCGGTCAAGAAGAGCCTGGCCATGTCCGACCTGCACGTCCGCGACTACAGCCCCTGGGAGGGTTGGGACGTCCAGGGCTGGCCCACGACCGTGATCCTGCGGGGCAAGGTCATGGTGGACAACGGCCAGCTTCTCGGCGACGGTAACGATGGTCAACTGATCCTCCGCAAGGTGGACCAGAGCGTGTTGCAGCGGCCCGCGGTCTAAGCGCGCCGGGCCCAAAACGCCGGGGCATATATCCACACCGGGTAAACGATTCACGATCGAGATTGAGGGGGCTGTCATGGCCAGGCCGAAGATTGCCGTATTCTCCGGACCCACGTCGACCATCGCCAACTCACCCGCATTGGTCACCAGCAACAAAGGACGGTCGCCGGGAGAGCGCACCCTGCCAGGCCGGTTCGACCATCTGGTGGCCCAATCGCTGTACGAGCCGGTCACCGTCCGGATCAAGAAATTCAGCGCCCATCCCATGGAAGAAGACGGCAGGGATGTGTACTGGGACGACGGCAAAGATTATTACGAGGTGGAACTTCATCCGGAAGACGGCCCGTTTCTCCTTCCCTACATGGCCCGCCGCAAAGACGGGTCCGGGCCGGGGGTCCCATTTGAAGCTGGAGACATGACCGACCCCGCCATCGGATATGGGGGGAGGCAGTCGTTCTATCCCGACGCATCACGGGTTTTCGCGGACATCGACCGGACCATCGCCGGCCGCGATGAGCACGGAGAGGGCAACGTGCTCGACCGCAAGGCGGAATTCGAGTTCATCAGGGCCCTTCCTCCGGCTGGATACAAAGCCCGGAATGAAAAGGCCGGAGTGGACTACTTTCCCTACCAGCCCTTCCCCATCAGCCGCCGCCCACGTTACTCGGACCTGGCCAGGGTCACCAACACGGTCCAGCGGACCTTGGCCCAGGGCGGTTTCGCCGGGGCGATCTGGCTGGAGGGAAGCCCGACCGTCGAGGAGACCACCTACTGGCTCAGTCTACTGATCGACACCCAGCTCCCCCTCGCCTGCTGTGCCTCCCAGCGCACCCACGGCCAGTTGGCCAACGACGGCGACCGCAACATCGTGGATGCGGTGGAGTTGATCCTGTCCGGACAGGCCGCCGGACTGGGCGCGGTCGGCGTGCAGGATGAACGGGTGTACGCCGCCAGGGAATTCAAAAAAGCCGATGACCGTCCCGGCAATTACAAAGCAACCGGCGGCCACGGCGGGATACTGGGGACGGTCGGTCCTCCGGCGACCATCTGGTACCGGCCCAACTACAAGCACACTGCATCGTCGGACGTAAA
>JACZXN010000444.1 GCA_022571575.1 Chloroflexota bacterium
GGTTTAGTATCCAGCCTGTCTGGCTTACAGAGTCCGCAGCCGGGCGCGGCTCAGGACCAACGGGCCGCGCCGGATGTACTGCCCGTGTTCCAAAAGAGAGGGGCCGATACGAAGCCGCCCCGTTCCAATGAGCCCGCTCGCCTCGAGCCACCGGGTTGATCCTCACCCGTCCGCGAGACCGCCTCGCAAGATACAACCGGCCCGGCCGCGGTTGGCCGGGCCGGTGATGGCCATGCATCCCATGCCGGAGCGGACCGGCTTAAAGGTTGATGACGATATTGTCCGGACCGCGCGACAGGATCGCTTCCGCCGGTTCGTCGTACGGGTTGCCCTCGATGTGATTGAAGTTGGCGGGCACGAAGATAAAGTCTCCCGGGCCGGCCTCCACGAACTCCTTGTAGTCCTCGCCGTAGTAGACCCGGATATGTCCCTTGAGGACATAGGCGGCGGTCTCGGCCTCGCCGTGGTGATGGGGCGGCCCCATGGTGTTGGGCACGCATTCCACGTGACCCAGCCAGATCTTCTTGGCGCCGGCGGTGTTACCGTCGATCCCGGGCTTGCGGATCATGCCGGGCGTTTGGGCGGTGGTGTCGGGGGAAGCCGTACCTTTCACTATACGCAGTTCTTTTCCGCTTACTGTGGTGCTCATATATCCTCCATTTTTATTGGATGGTTTTTGTTGATGGACAGGGTAACGGCTTGGCCGCCAATGATACTCCGCCGCCACCGGAGCGGCAACCGCGAGTACAACTCGTCAACCTTCGCACCGAATCTGTCCGCGTTTCACCTTCATTTATCCGATGGACTCCAGCACTTTGTCCCCACCCATCATCCAATTATCCACCAGCGCCAGACCGCCCCGCTGATAAGCCGTCCATGGGAACGCGGCCGAGCCGCCCGCTTGCTTGGGGTGGTCAAGCGTGCTTTACTGACTCAACAGAGACAAGTGCAACGCATCGCGGGAGAGTCACCTTGGAAGTCACCAAAAAGATCGCCGAATACGTCGTCAACACGAGCCTGGAGGACTTTCCGCCCGAGGCCATCTCCGCCGCCAAAGCCGCCATCATCGACTGCCTGGGCTGCGCCCTGGCCGGGTCCAAAGAGCCCCTGGCCGACATTCTGGTCAACTACCTGACCGACCTGGGCGGCAGGCCCGCCGCCACCGTGATCGGCCGGGGCTTCAAGACCAGCGCCCCCGAAGCGGGGCTGATCAACGGCGCCATGTCCCACGCCCTGGACTACGACGACATCACGTTCATCACCAAGACCCACCCCAGCGCCGTGTTGATACCGGCCGCGCTGCCCGTTGCCGAAGAGATTGGCGCGTCGGGACGGGACATGCTCCTCGCCTACCTGGTGGGTTTCGAGGTGTCCTGCGCCGTGGGCGACGCCATCAGCCCGGCCTATTACGACGACCTCGGCTGGCACCCCACGGGGCCGCTGGGCGCCCTGGGCGCCGCCGCCGCCGCGTCCCGGCTGCTGGGACTCGATGCGGAGCAGACGGCCATGGCCATCTCACTGGGTGCGTCCCAAGCGTCGGGGCTGCGTCAGAACTTCGGCACCATGACCAAGCCCTTCCACGCCGGACACGCCTGCAAGTCGGGCATCACCGCCGCCAAACTGGTGCGGAGCGGCTTCACCGCGGCGACCGACGCCCTGGAGGGACGCTTCGGGTTCATGCGCGCCTTCTCCGGCGGCGCCGACTACGACCCGGAGAAGGCCGCCGCGTCCCTGGGCAGCCGCTGTTTCATGGTGGAGTCAGGGGTCGAGATCAAGAAATACCCCTGCTGCGGCAGCGCCCACCTGGCCCTGGACGCCACCATCAGGTTGCAGCAGCGGGAGACGCTGGATGCGGCCAACATCGAGCGCATCGAGGTCCGGGTGGACTTCGACCCGCCCCGGTCCCTGATCCACTCCCGGCCCAAGGAGGGACTGGAGGGCAAATTCAGCATGCAGTACTGCCTGGCCGCCGAGCTTCTGGACGGCCGCGTGGGCATGTCGAGCTTCACCGACGAGCAGGTGATGCGGCCCGAGGCCCAGGAGCTCATCCCCAAGATCGAGATGAAACGTCACCCCGGCTACGAGGGCCAGACCAGTTGGACCGAGGCCTACCACGAGGTTGAGATTCACCTGAAGGACGGGCGGGTGCTGACCGAGCGGGCCGACCGGGCCACCACCGGGGCCCTGCGGGGCGCCACCGTGGA
>JACZXN010000445.1 GCA_022571575.1 Chloroflexota bacterium
CCATCGTGGCCGAGGCGGCGCTCAGCTTCTTGGGCGTCGGTATCTCGCCGGACATCCCCAACTGGGGCGGCATGCTCCAGTTGGGCAGGAAATTCATTGATACCCAGCCCTGGTTGCCCGTGCCGTCCATGATCGCCATTGGGGTGGTGGTGTTCTCGGTCAGCTTCTTGGGTGACGCCGTCCGCGACGTCTTGGACCCACGGCCGCGGGGCCGGTAACCCATGGCGGACGAAGCGTCCCTGTAGCCCCCGGTGATCACGGAGTGTCGAAGGCGTGAATCCCTTGGGAAACATGGGAGAGGAATGCCTGGCGAATAAAAAGGAATCTGCTTGCCGGTCTCCACCACTGGACCGAAACGCCGGCCGCCAGCCTGCACACCTTGGAAAAGAATGACCTTCGGCCCTTGGCTCCCGGTCCGTTTGGCACTGCCGCCGCCGGTATGTTCGAAATACCATGCCCGGTATGAATCTCATTATGGTCAAGGGAGACGTGCGAAATGTTCATAGGACACTTCACGGAGCAACCCTGGCAGGACCCAAAAACCAACCTCATGGGGGCCCGCAACACCACCCTGGACATCAGCAACGAGCTATATGACCCCAAGATCGGGGCCGATCTGTACAACCGCTATCTCGACGAGAAGCTGTACGCGGAGGAGGTGGGATTCGACGGCCTGATGCTGAACGAGCACCACAGCACCCCTTTCTGCATGCAGGGCGTCACCAATGTGCAGGCCGGTATCCTGGCCCGCCAGACCACGAAAGCCAAGATCATCATCCTGGGCAACATCCTGCCAATCTGGGAGGACCCCCTCTGGTTGGCCGAAGAGCTGTCGATGATCGACATGATCTCGCGAGGCCGCCTGGTATCGGGGTTCGTTCGCGGCGGCGGGACCGAGAGCATCTCCCACAACGCCCCCCCTTCCTACAACTGGGAGCGGTTCCAGGAGGCCCACGACTTCATCATCAAGGCGTGGACCACGCCGGGTCCCTGGCGTTGGGAGGGCCGCCACTACGAATACCGGTACGTGAACCCCTGGGCCATGCCGTACCAGAAGCCGCACCCGCCCATCTGGATCCCCGGCGTGGTCAGCCCATCGACCACCAAGTGGGCCGCCGAGCACCGGTACCCTTACCTCATGCTGGCCACCATGCTGGAGCCCACCAAGGAGATGTTCCAGGTCTACCGCGACACCGCCGCCGAGTTCGGCTACGAGGCCGGCACCCAGAACATCGGCTACATGGTCAAGGTGCACGTGGAGGAAACCGATGAGAAAGCCGAGGAGGTGGCCCGGAAGTACCTCACCGGCGTGGCCAACCCCGAGATCGCCGGGAACCCCGCCGCCGAGGGCCGGATCGTGCCCTGGTTGCAATCACCACCGGGCCTCTCGTCCAGGGACGCCGTGAAACGCAGGATCCAGATCCTGGGAGCGGCGGCGGCCTCGGGCCCGGACAGCCGCGGGGCAACGATCTTCGCCCCCTACGAGCAGCAGGTGAAAAACCTCAGCATCATCGCCGGCACGCCCGAGAGCGTACTGCCCAAGATACGCCATGTCCTGGAGGAGGTGCGTCCGGGCAGCATCGTTTTCTGGGACGGCGACGGCGCCATGAACCACGATGACCAGATGCGCAGCCTGAAGCTCATGGGTGAGGAAGTTCTCCCCGCCGTGCGGGAGATTGGCAAGGAACTGGAACTGTTCAGCCCATTTGAGGTTGATCCCGCCACCGGTGAGCGGATGGCCCAGCCCGCGTAGCCGGGCTCCATGGGCAGCTCACGCCGATACGCCAATCCGATCAAAAGGGATAGATAACATGACCACAACCGCACAGGGAACATTTACCGATGAACTGGTGGAGGCCGCGGGCATCCAGGTCCAGTTGCGAAAAGGCGGCCAGGGGGAGCCTCTGCTGGTGATCCCCAGCGAGTTGGATGTCCCCGGCTGGCTGAACGTCCACCAGGAGTTGGCCGGCCATTTCACCGTGTACGTGCCCTCCCTGCCCGGATTCGGGCAGTCGACCCGGCCGGACTGGATCGTGAACGTGCGGGACCTGGCGGCCTGGGTCACCTGGTTCGTCCGCGATATGAAGCTGCCTCAGCCCCTGAACGTCATCGGCTTCTCCATGGGTGGCTGGGTCGCCGCGGAGATCGCCACGATGAACGCTTCCATCTTCAAGAAGATGGTGCTGGTCAGCCCGG
>JACZXN010000446.1 GCA_022571575.1 Chloroflexota bacterium
GCGGATCCCCAGCGTTGGGCTCAGGCGGCTGGTCCCCATTGCTCTGTTGTCCTTCGGCGCCGTTCTCTTGGCGGCCTGCTCCGGCGACCCAACCCCGCCCCAGGAATTACTGCTTGGGCCGGGAGATTTCCCCGGCCAATCGGTCACCGAGAGCAGCCGCGAGACCGGCGAAACCTCTTTGAATGAGCCCGCGGTCCAGGTCGAGTTGAGCGGCCCGGACTTCATGCTGCTCGAAAGCCTGGTGCTGTTCGAGTCCGAGAACCTGGCCATGAGCCTGCTGAACGGGATCAAGCAGGACCAGCTAGCCCAGGGTGTCACCTCTCAACCCATGGAGGGATTTGAAGAGAACTCGGGTGTCATCGACGACCAATTGCACGGAGACGCTGCATCGACCGTGTTCTTCGTTCAGGGACGCGCCCTGGTGCGGATCACGCTCACCGGAGCCGGACGAAAGGAAATGATTTGGGAGATCGCCCGGCTGGCCCGAGACAAATCCGGCACTTGATGAATCACAAAGGCAATAACCTGTGGACGCGTGGGGCCAAGTCGGGTAAACTAGGGCCGCCTGCAATGAAGCGGCTGGGCTTGAAACACAGGTGCCGTCCTGCCCGGAATGCCGTATAATTGCGATGCTAAATCGCCAGGTTGGGGCCGGACTCAGAACCGCCATCCCCCGGTTCGGCCAACAACGGGAGGAGATTAAGATGGTTAAATTCGCACGTTGCAACTCTCTACTGTCCCTAGCCATAGACGCTTCCGGCAAGGGTTGCCGGTACGTCGCCAAGGCTGACTTGGAAGACGATGTCGTGAAAGATATGGCCGGCCACATCACGACCGTACACAATGTGGACGCCTCTGGAATGACGCTGAACATCCAGGCGGCCACCAAGACCACCCGCGGCTAGCCCGCCGGCGAGTTGACGAACCAAGGAAGCCCAGGCAATGCCTGGGCTTCCTTCATTTCTTGCGCCGGTGAACCGCCTAGACGAAGACCCTATCGGGCGTGGTGGTGGGGTAGATGGCCAGCACCCTGGCAGGTTTGTCCGACCGGTTGGTGATGGTGTGTTTCACGCCCGCCGGGGCCAGCAGCAGATCGCCTGGACCCAGGATGCGGGTCTCGTCTTCCAGCACCGCCTCGATCGTTCCCTCCACCACCAACATCACCTCTTCATAGTTGGGGTGAATGTGCAGGGAAAGGCCGGCGCCGGGGTCGATCCCGGCGTCAACCACCGTCAGATTAGACCCGCCGTTGTCCTTTCCCACCAGGATGCTCGATCGGGTGCCGGAGGTGGAGCCGCCGCCTCGGGCCTCCCCCTTCATCACGAATGGCATGCTTCCCTCCCACCGGGTGGAATCAGGGTTGCTTGGCGCGGGCTATTTGCCGTCGTCGAAACTGACGATGATGACCGCGTTGGCGATGAGCATCCCATCGTTTCCATCCACGCTGGGAATCTCCAAACCGCCGACAACCGCCTTGCAGTTGATCTCAGCCCCGTGGGGCAGCGTGGCGGCCACGGCGGCGGTGTCCACCTGGTCCGGCTTGGAGACGCCGATGGTGACATCGACGGTCATTTCGTCGGCCGTCTTTCCAATCATCCGCTGAAATCCCAAACTACTGTGATGAATGGCGTCGAATACGGCTCGGGTGGCCGCTTTGGTGTAGTCCAAACCGTGGACGTCCACTCCCATTCCCATCTCGGTGATGCATCGTACCATCGCCATGGCTAACCTCCAGTCCTCGGTCGGATACCATCCGCCGGTTGGCCGGTGGGGCGGCCGGTAGAATTCCACCGGGAATTTATAGACGGAAGTCCCAGGGTGGAAATCTACGGGCGTCCGCTCCAGCCGACCCATTACAACCCAGGCGCACTGCGCCGTCAAGCGGCGGAGGTTAACCCGTGGACGCCGGAATACCCATGTTGGTTGCGTCGTAGCCGCCCAGACTCTCCACCCGGCGGCGCAGCGGGGACCGGCGTAGCAAGTCCAAGAGCACCTGGACCGGCCCGTCGTCAAGGAAGTGGTCCGGGATCACCAGGTCGTAGCGTTCCTCCTCCAAGGGAAGGAAATCCAGACCCATGGCGACGGCGGCGGCCTTCACCCCGATACCCACGTCGGCGCCGCCGGACGCCACGGCGGCGGCCACCGCCAGATGGCCCCATTCCTCCCGGCCGTACCCTTCGATCTTCTCGCTGG
>JACZXN010000447.1 GCA_022571575.1 Chloroflexota bacterium
TGACCAGCATCTTCATCGTCATGGGCCTGTTCTCCATCATGGTCGGCGTGCTGCTGATCTTCCTCATCTTCGTGATGCTGGCGGCGGCCCGGCGCTCGGAGATGGGCATGGCCCGGGCCGTGGGGGCCAAACGGCGGCACCTGGTCCAGATGTTCATCTTTGAGGGAACGGCCTACTCCCTGGTCTCCGGCGCCGTTGGGGTGGCGCTGGGGCTGGGCGCCAGCGCCGTGATCGTCTTCGTGGCCAACCGGATCTTCCAGGCGGGCGGGACCGGCGCGCCGGAGAACTTCACCATGTTCGCCCACTTCGAGATCAGAAGCGCCGTCGTCGCCTACTGTCTGGGCATGGTGATCACCCTGGGCACCGTTGGGATCTCCGCCTACAGGGTTAGCCGTCTGAATATCGTGGCGGCGGTCCGGGGACTGCCGCCTCCGCTCCAGATGTCACCCACTCCCTTCCGCGACCTTCTGCTGGCCCCGTTCCACGCGTTCGCCCGTCCGGCTTTACTGGCCGCCACCGGCGTGGGGGCCATCGCTTCGGCGGACCTAGAACGGGGGCTGGGCCTGCTGCTCCAGGCGGTCTGGGCCACCGTCACCGCGCCCATCAGTTTCTTACAGGCCGTCATTCAAGCACTATGGGTCCCCATGAGCCATGGCTGGTTGACCGTGGTGGCGGGGGCGCTGCTCACCTGGCTGGGCACGTCAACCGACGAGGCGGCCCCCCTGCGCGTCGGGGTTACCCTGGTCATCATCGGAGCGGGCCTGTCCATCAGGACGTTGTCCCACCGCACGGGGCTCCGGCCCGATGTGGGAGACCGCATCGCCTACACCTTCATGGGCGTGGTGACCTTGGTGTTCTGGATCATTCCCTTCAGCTCCCTGCGGACCGTTTTTGGCGACCTGGACGGCGGCATCGAGATGTTCTTCATCTCCGGGATCGCCATGGTGGCGGCGGCGGTCTGGACGGTTATGTACAACGCCGATCTGCTTCTGAGGGTGCTGACCTTCGTGACCGCTCCCTTTGGCAGGCTCCGGCCGGTGCTGGTAACCGCCGTGGCCTATCCCATGGCCGCCAAGTTCCGGACCGGCCTCACCCTGGCCATGTTCGCCCTGGTCATCTTCACGTTGATCGTGATGTCCATCCTCACCGAGGCGTTCAGCACCGCCGTGGGCGACGCCGATCTGGTGGCCGGTGGCTGGGACATCCAGGCCACGGTCAACTTCAACACGCCCATCGACGACATCCGCCTGGCCATCGACGGTAAGCCGGGCCTCGCCAACGAAGACATCGCCGCCATCGGCGGGTATACCACCATTCCGGTGGAGACCCGGCAGGTTGGCGCCGACGAGCAGCGGTGGCGTTTCTACGCCGTGCGGGCCGCCGACGACCGTTTCCTGCGGGAAACCGGCGCCGGCCTGAAGCTGATCGCCAAAGGATATGGCGAAACTCCCGAAGATGTCTGGGCCGCCCTGAGGGAGAACTCCAATCTGGTGGTGGTCGATTCCATGGTGGTGCCGAGCAGACGCGGCTTCAACGACCATGATATTCCCTTCATGCTCGAAGGCATCGTCTACGAGGACACCGAGATGGAGGCCATCGACATCGAGGTCAGGGAGCCCCGCACCGGCCAGGTGATCCCGCTGAAGGTCATCGGCGTGTTGGACCGGCTCACCGACGCCTTCGGCGAGTTGGGCGTGGGTATGATCGCCTCCCGGCAGGCACTGGATGAGGCCATACCCTTCCGGATCCCGACCACGACCTACCGTTTCAAAGTGGCGGAAGGCGTCGACGTCGCCGTGCTGTCCCGGTCCTTGGAATCGGCCTTTCGTGAGAACGGCATGGAGAGCGACGTCTTGTCCGATCTGGTGGACGAGATAGCCGCGGCCAACCGGGCCATCAACTATGTGTTCACCAGCTTCATGGGTCTGGGACTGCTGGTGGGTATCGCCTCTCTGGGGGTGGTCAGCCTGCGGGCGGTGGTGGAACGCCGCCAGCAGATCGGCGTGCTGCGGGCCATCGGCTACCGGAGGAGGATGATTCAACTGAGCTTCCTCACCGAGTCGTCCTTCGTGGTCCTGATGGGCACAGCCATCGGCGTGGGACTGGGCACCGTGATCTCCTACAATATCGTGAAGGAGATTCAGCAGGACGTTGAGACCGTCCGGTTCGCCATCCCCTGGCTGCAGAT
>JACZXN010000031.1 GCA_022571575.1 Chloroflexota bacterium
GGGGTCCGGGCTACCGGGGGCGGCCGGGTTGCGCGGCGGGCTGCGGGCGCCTCGCCGATGGGAGCCGCCGGGGCTCCGGTGACTTCAGGCGCTTCGGGGGCCTCCAATTCAGCCTCCTCGACGCCGGCCAGCACGGCAACGGGCTCATCAATCTCGTGATCCGCCACTCTTTGGGCGGTGGAGGGGATGCCGCTGGGGCCTTTCTGAGTCTTCTTGCGCTTGCGGTTCAGCTGTGCCTGCCGGGATGCGGCCCGGCGACCTTTACCCGCCATTGGGGGTACCTCCTGAGGAGGGTGATGGTTATCTTAATTCAGGCTGGACGGGACCCGTCAATCAGTCTCACGGCAGCCAATCAACTATATCAGCAATCCGAAAAAAAGGGCAGACCGCAGACACGGAATTACCGGCTTATGCGCCGCTGCCTCCATGCCGGGCTGCCCCTTTCGCCCCGGGTTTATGCCAGTTGTTGGCCACGGGGATCAGATGTTGAAGATCAGGCCCTGGGGTGGCTCTTCGCGTACTCTTTCTGCACGTAGCCGTTGGTCAGGTGGGTGTACACCTGGGTGGTGGAGATACTGGAGTGTCCCAGCAGTTCCTGCACGTGCCGGAGAGAGGCCCCGTTCTGCAGCAGATGGGTGGCGAAGCTGTGCCGCAGGGTGTGGGGCGTGATGTTCTGGCTGATGCCGGCCTTTTGCCCGTAGGTCTTCAGGATGGTCCAGACCCACTGGCGGGTCAGCCGCTCGCCACGGTGGTTGACGAACAACGACACCTCGGAGCGGCGGTGCCCCAGCAACGCCACCCGGGCCTGTTTCAAATAACGCCTGAGTTCTTCCAGCGCCTTGGGATATAGATGGACGATGCGCTCTTTGGAGCCCTTGCCCATGCAGCGGATGTAGGACTCGGACAGGTCCACGTCCTGCAGGTTCAGCGACACCAGTTCGCCGACCCGGAGGCCGGTGGCATAGAGCAGTTCCATGATAACGGCGTCGCGTTGCCCTTCATTGGTTCCCGACTTGTAGGCCGTGTCCAGCAGGGTGGTCACGTCCTCTTCCGGCAGGAACTTGGGCAGGGTGCGGCCGACCCGGGGAGAGCCCAGGGACTCGGTGGGGTCTTCGGTGATGATACTGTTCTCCGACAGGAAGCCGAAGAAGGATTTGATGGATGCGACCTTTCGGGCGGTGGTGGTGTCGCGGTAACCCTTGCGGACCCTCAGGTCTTCGATGTACTTGTTGAGGACGTTGATATCCACGGTGGACCAGAGGAAGCCGCCATTGGATGACCCGTTACTGGAGCCGTTGCCGCTGCCGTTTAAGGGACCGTCGGTGTGGTCCTGGAGGAATTGCCAGAACTGGCCCAGGTCGTTGCGGTAGGCGTCCGAGGTGTTGCGGGAGAAGCCTTTTTCGATGATGAGGTGCTGGAGAAAAGAAGAAATAGTACGGTCCATGTTCCAAAATCCTTTCGCCCTCGGCGTAACAGATGATGAGGAGGCATCGAACGACGCCGACCCAATAATGTATTCACCCTAGCACAGCGGTCCCAACCGTGATTCACCAAACATAAGCGGAGAAATGCAGTTTTTTGTATAAATGGAAAACGCGGCTCATACGGTGAACCGCCTTGAAAGCCGCCTTGATATTTGTGGAAAGTGTACCGCGGGAATCACATCCGCACCGGGCTTATCCGGTTGCCAGCACCACCGTCCCAGTCGAAGATAGCGAACCGCCGGTGCCGTTGACGATGGCCAACTTGGCGCTCTGGCTGGGGTCCCGCTTGCTCTTCACCTGCCGTTCTCCCGCCTCGCCGCGCAGTTGCCGGACCGCCTCCACCAACAGAAAGCTGCCGTACATGCCGGGGTGGGTGTAGGACAGGCCGCCGCCGCTGGTGTTCAGCGAGAAGTCCCCGCCGGGAGCGGTCCGCTGGTTGGCCACGAAGTCTGCCGCCTCGCCCGGCGCGCAGAACCCCAAGCTCTCCAGGGTCACCATCACCGTATAGGTGAAGGAGTCGTAGATCATGGTCAGGTCCAGGTCATCGTGGGTGATGCCGGCCTGCTGCATGGACATGGGCCCGGACCTGCGAGCCCAGGTGGAGGTGTAATCGGGCATCTGGCTCACGATGTTGTGGTCATGGCCTTCCCCGGCGCCCAACACCCAGACCGGCTCCTTCTTGAGGCTTCTGGCCCGCTCGGCGGTGGTCACGATGATGGCCGCTCCCGAGTCGGTGACCAGACAGCAGTCGAAAAGGTGAAAGGGCCAGGACACCCACCGGGAATCGTGGTACTCGTCGAAGCTCATGGTGGTGTCGTGCATCATGGCCTTGGGGTTCAGGTTGGCCCATTTGCGGGTGGCCACGGCGATCTCGGCCATGCCCTGGCGGGTGCGTTCCTCCCCGAATTGGTGCATGTACCGCGTGCAGGCCAGAGAGTAGTTGACGGGCGCGCCGATGATCCCGTAGGGCGCTTCGTACTGGGCGTAGGGCAGGTTTCCGTCGGCGGGAAACCGGGCCCTGGCCGAACGCCCCGCCTGTCCGTGGGTGATCAGCGCCACCTCGCAGTATCCGGCGCGGATGGCCGCCATGGCATGGGCAACGTGGATCACGAAAGACGACCCGCCAACGGTCGTGCTGTCCGTGAACGTCGGGTGGATACCCATATACTCGGCGGTGACCATGGTGGAGCCCCCGGCGGTCAGCAGGCCGTCCACGTCGCTCTTGGAGAGACCGGCGTCCTCCAGCGCGTTGTGGCCCGCCTCCGCGTGGTGTTGCAGGGAAGACTTGTTTGGGACGTTGCCCATCTGGTCCGATTCGGCCACTCCGACGATGGCGATATCCCGTGGTCCTGTGGTCATTAAACAATCCTCGCTTGCTGCGTGTGGCGGGCCAGCTTGGCTGCAGCCCCGGAAACCCGCGAAACCCGCGAAACCCGCCTGATGTTACAACACCGGTGGGGACATCACAACACCGGTGCGACGGCGTCGGCGCGCCAAGAAGAACGCGCCGGGAAGAAACGATAGTATTTATCATGGTAGAATTATCCCGGACGCCCAGATGGCCTCCCCCGGCAGGCGTCATGCCATATCGAGGTGCCTATGCCCAGCAATTTCTGGATGATGATAAATAACGAAGAGAACTTCCGCATCACTCAGAGTCGGGGGTTCACCCTTCTAGGCCTTAAGGCCCAGCACCGCCGCAAGGTGCAACGGATCACCGAAGGCGACCGGGTGCTCCTGTACATCTCCCACCTGCGCCGGTTCGCGGCCACGGCAACCGCGATGTCTTCGTTCTATGAATCCGAGGAGCCGATCTGGGTCAACGAGGGGAGTTCGGGTTTTCCCTACCAGATAAAGTTGAAACCGGGCGTGATCTTGGACGACGATCAGTTCATGGACGCCAATCTGCTGGCCCCGCGTCTGGAATATGTCAAGCGGTGGAACCCCGAGGACTGGTACATGGCCTTCCAGGGCAATCTTCACCTGCTGCCCAAGAACGACTTTGTACTGATTGAAGAAGAGATGAAGAAGCTCCACTTTGGCAAGGGATACGTCCCGGCGGGCTTCACCCCGTCCCCAACCAATCAGCGCCGCCGTTCCGGAGGCCGTAGGAACAAACAGGCCCAGGCCCAGCCCGAGACGGGCCAACCGACCCAAACCACCTAGGGGACGGACCCCGGTTCGCCGAGCGCCGTTGCAGGCGAACCCCCTTTCTGGCGAACTCCGTTGCAGGCGAACTCCGTTGCAGGCGAGTTCCGTTTCAATGGAAGGTCAGGCTTGCCTCAAAACTGTCATTCTGAGGCCGCAGGCGAAGAATCTCGTTGCTTAGAGGAGAGGCCAGGGTGGAGCAACGAGACCCCTCTCTACGCTCGGGGTGACAGGGGGCGGCGTGTATGGAGCCATGCGGCGGGTAATTATTATCACTTTTGAGGCGAAGCCATGGAAGATCCTTGGCGGGATTCCAGTAGCGCCGCATCGGCTTCTTCCCGGACGTAGGGGTCTGATTCGGAGGATAACGACCGTTCCAAGGCTTCGACCGCCTCCGGCGTGGCGATCCGGCCCAGGGCCCAGGCGGCGTGGCCGCGCACCAACGGGCCGCCGGTTTCCAGGGCGGTAACCAGCGCCGGTACCCCCGACTCGTCCCGGTTGTTTCCCAGCGCCACGCAGGCGTTCTTCTGCAGGCCGGCGTGTTTGGCCCGCATGATTGAAGTTCCCTGAAACCGGCTGCGGAACTCCTCTTCGGTCATTGCCAGTATCTCCGCCAGGTCGAGCTGTCCCGACGGGCCCACGGCTTCGGCCGGAGGGATGGGCTGAAGGGGCAGCGCCGCCTTGAGGTTGACCGGACACACGTCCTGGCAGATGTCGCATCCAAAGATCCAATCGCCGATGAGCGGCCGCATCTCCCGGGGAATCACCCCCCGGTTCTCGATGGTCTGGTAGGAGATGCATCGGGCGTTGTCCACGACGAACGGGGCGGTGATGGCTCCGGTGGGGCAGGCGTCGATGCAGCGGACGCAGGCCCCGCAGGTCTTCTTCAAGGGCGGGTCCGGCTCCAGTTCCAGGTCGGTCAACACCTGTCCCAGCAACACCCAGGAACCGTGGGACTGGGTGAGGATGTTGGTGCTCTTGCCGAACCAGCCCAACCCGGACCGGGCCGCCGCCGCGCGGTCAAGCATCGGGCCGTCGTCCACGTACCACCGGGCCGCCACCGGGGTTTCCAGTTTCTCCTCCAGACCGCGGACGAAGGACCTCATCCGGCGCTTCATGATGCGGTGATAGTCCTTGACCCGGGCGTAGCGGGCCACTTTGCCCTTGCCGAGTCCGGGTACTGGTCCGGGTTCTTGGGCGGCGTCTGAATCGAGATAGCTGAGCCCCAGGCAGATGATGGAGCGGGCGCCGGGGAGCAGCTCTTGCGGGTCTGAGCCGCGCCGGACCCGGGACTCGGTGAACCAGGGCAGGCCGTCCATCTTCCCGGCTTCGATCCGGGCGAGGGCTGCTTCGCGGTCTTTGGCGAACTCATCGGCCCCGGTGATGCGCACCAGGTCGAACCCGCATTTGATGGCGTATTCGGTGATGTGGCTTTTCAGGTCTTGCATCGTATCGGAGGGAAGGTCTGGGCGGCCAAGACGTTCCTTATTGATTCCGTGAGGTTGTCCTAACCCAATTTTCACCATTGTATATTAACCGCTGTGACGGCGGCGCGGTGGTTCGACAAGCTCACCACGGACGGGAACTTGAAAGACGTGCCATACCCGTTCGTCCTGAGCCGGTCGAAGGATGCGCATTAGCCACGCCTCTGATGAAAAAGTGTTATCCCTCAGACGTGGTTCGACCAGCTCAGCATGAGCGAGACCGAGGTAAATCGAGTTGACAATTGGAGCCTGGCTGATGCGCGTAGGGGCGGGTTTCAAACCCGCGCCTACAACTCTGAAGAACCGCTCAGATACCCGGTCGTTATCCTCCGCCGCGAGGAAGTTGTGGACCGTCGGCATGACAGCGCGGGGGACCGTAAGGAAGGTTGTCTAGGGATCGATGAAGACGTTCTCGGACTGGAAGCGTCCTTGGTAACCGCGGCTGGCGGCGGTTTCCATGCGGAAGAACACCAGTTGCATCAGGCGGGCGTCGCGCTGCACCCGGTACCCGTCCGGGTGGTAGACCACCAACAGGGCCTGGGAACGCCCCCGGTATCCGGCGTCCCAGACGGCGGTGTGAACTCCGGCGCCGCTGCGGAGCAGGCTGGAGCGGGGCCGGCCCAGGGCCATGATGTCCAGCGGCAGGTTGACCACCTCATTGAATGTCACCAGAACGGGACCGGGCCCCAGTTGCAGCCAGCCATCGGCCCCGAAATCCAGTGGCCGGGTCTCGGACAACACCCGGCTGGCGTTCTCGGCCCCAACGGCCCCCGGCGTGGTCAAGCGGGCCACCTCCCGCAGGGTCAGGTCGAACCCGTTGGGTTGGAGTTGGGTCTCAAGGGACAGGTAGTGCTCCAAGAGCGGTGGAGACCCTTCGATCAGATGTCTGATCGAATCGAGAGCCAACGGCGTGCCTGGCGAATGGCCGATGGAATCGCGGTCCAGTGGTGTACCCGGCATCTTTATCCAAGAGTTAGGCCCGGCCGGCCACATGGGTGAGATCGGTGGCTGGTCCGGGCCGGTGTTAGGATGGCTTGGGTCGGCTTTGAGGCTAGTCGTGCATGAAGTCCTGGATGTCCTGGGGCAGGGGAATGAACTCCGGTATCTCGGTGATGATCGCCTGGGTGGTCATCATCATGCCGGCGATGCTCCCGGCGTTCTCCAGGGCGGACCTGGTGACCTTCACCGGGTCGATGATCCCCGCTTCGATCAGGTGGCGGTACTCGCCGCGGTCGGCGTCGAAGCCCCAGTCGCCCTCGCCGTTGCGCACCTCTTCCAGAACGATCTGGCCCTCGTGGCCGGCGTTCTCTGAGATGAGCACCAGCGGTGCGTTGAGGGCGTCACGGACGATCCGCACACCCAGGGCCTGTTCGGACTCAAGGGACTTTTCCAGGTCGTCCAACACGTGTCCGGCCCGCACCAAGGCGACTCCGCCGCCGGGAACGATGCCCTCTTCGATGGCGGCCCTGGTGGAGGAGAGGGCGTCTTCGGCCCTGGATTTCCGTTCGTTGATCTCGGGCTCGGTTGCCCCGCCGATCTTTAGCACCGCCACGCCGCCGACCAAGGCGGCCATGCGCTCCTGGAGCTTTTCGCGGTCATAGTCGGAACTGGTCTCTTCTATCTGGACCCGCAGTTGTTCCAGCCGGTCCTTGATGGCCTGGTCGTCGCCCCGGCCCTCGATGATGGTGGAATCGTCTTTGTTGGCGACCAGCCGCCGGGCTGTCCCCAGCAGGGCAATCTCGGCGTCCTCGACCTTCAGGCCCCGGTCGGCGCTGATCACCGTGCCCCCGGTGACGATGGCGATATCTTCCAACAGTGCCTTTCGGCGCTCTCCGAAGCCCGGGGCCTTGATGGCCACGCAATCAATGGTGCCCCGCAGCTTATTGACCACCAGGGTGGAAAGGGCCTCTCCATCCACATCTTCGGCGATGATCACCAGGGAACGTTTGCTTGCTTGGAGCAGCTTCTCCATGATGCCCACAATGTCGTTGGGGGCGCTGATCTTCTGGTCAGTGATCAGGAACATGGGGTCGTCAAGGGCCACTTCCATGCGCTGGGTGTCGCTGACGAAATGGGGGGAGAGATAACCACGGTCGATGCGGACGCCTTCCACGAACTCCAATTCGTCGGAGAGGGACTTGGACTCTTCGATGGTCACCACGCCGTCCCGGCCCACCTTGTCCAGGGCATCGGCCAGCAATTCGGCTATGGGTTCTTCGTGGGCGGAGAGGGCGGCGATCCTGGAGATCTGCTCCCGGCCCTCCACGGGGGTGGCCATGGACTTTAACTCGGCCACCACGGCGGCTACCGCCTTGTCCACCCCTTCCCGGATGGCGATTCCATTGGCGCCGGACGCCACGTTCATGAAGCCGCCGCGGACGATGGCCTGGGCCAGGACCACCGAGGTGGTGGTGCCGTCGCCAACCGCGTCGTTGGTCTTGGAGGCTGCCTCCTTGACCAGTTGGGCTCCCAGGTTCTCGTAGGGCTCGGGGAGCTCAACCTCTTTGGCGATGGTGACGCCGTCGCTGCAGACGACGGGCAGGCCAAACGTGCGGCTGAGCAGCACGTTGCGGCCGCTGGGACCCAGGGTTAGCCCCACCACCCGCTTAAGTTTGTCCACCCCGCGCATCAAGCTGGCGCGGGCATCCTCATCGAATGTCAGTTGCTTGTCCGCCATGGCCGTCTCCTCGTAGTTCTAATAACGGGTTCTGATAACTGCCCTTGCCGCGGCATGCCGGCGGCGCAGACGTTTTCGACGTTTATTGTTTATGAGAACGTGATTGTTCCCCGTGATTGTTCCGATTGAAAAGCATGCGTCAGACGGGCGCGATTGTCAACCGGGCGTGCCGACTGCTAAACCGTTTCAGGCACGGATCCGCCATTTTGGATTCAATCCGTTGGGATCAGGCCAACGGTACCACGCCCTCCAAACCGTCCACCCTGCCGGCCAATTGGGCGATGGTTACCCCGAGGACAGGGTGCGCCATGTCTGGGGCCAATTCGGCCAGCGGGACCAGCGCGAAGGCCCGGAGGTGCAGGCTGGCGTGGGGGATGCGCAGGTCCGGCTCGTCCACCACCGTGTTCCCGTAGAGCAGGATGTCCACGTCGATGAGCCGGGGGCCAAGCCGGAGACCGGGTTCTCTGCCCAATTCCCGCTCCAATTCTTTCACGCGTTCCAGCAACTGTTTCGGGGACAGGGTGGTGGTGACCTCGGCCACCAGGTTGAGGAAGTCGGGTTGTTCGGTCAGGCCCCACGGCGCCGTCTCGTAGATGCTGGAGGTCCGCAGCACGGTCAACTCCGGCCCGGCGTCCAGCCCCGTGACCGCTTGGGCCAGGTTCTTCTCCCGGTCGCCCAGGTTGGTTCCAAGTCCCAGGTAGACGCCAAGCCGCCGGCAGCCGGTTTCATCGCTCAACTGGCCGTCCAGCCCCCGGGTCTCCAGCCTCGGACCACGGCGTCGGCAACCCGGCAGACCCGCACCATCTCCTTGACGTCGTGGACCCGCACGATGTCCGCGCCGCCGGCGATGGCCAGCGCCACCGTGGCCGCCGTGCCCTCCACCCGCTGGTCCGGGGGCAGGTCCAGCAGCAGTCCCAGGGTGGACTTGCGCGACGTGCCCACCAGAATGGGGTGACCGATGGTCTTGAGCTCTTCCAGTCCGGCCAGCACCGCCAGGTTGTGGTCCGGGGTTTTCCCGAAGCCGACGCCGGGGTCGACGATGATGTTCTCCTTGGGTACCCCCGCCTCGAGGGCCGCCGCGACGCTGCCCCGCAGACTGGAGATCACGTCGGGCAGCAGGTCTCGGTATTCCGTGCCGGTCTGGTTGTGCATC
This sequence comes from Chloroflexota bacterium, assembly GCA_022571575.1. Next base: position 8,947 of record JACZXN010000031.1, read on the forward strand.
AAGACCAGGCCGGCCCCGGTCTCGGCCGCCACCTGGGCCAGTTGGGGTTCGGCTTTCAGACCCCAGATGTCGTTGATGATCACGGCCCCGGCGTCAACGGCCCGGCGGGCCACCGCCGCCTTGTGGGTGTCCACGCTGATGGGGAGCTCCACCCGGTTCGCCACGGCCTCCAGGGCGGGCAGCAGCCTTTGCAGTTCCTCTTCCAAGGAGACCTTTTGATGGCCGGGACGGGTGGACTCGGCGCCGAGGTCCAGGATGTCCGCGCCCTCGTCCTGAAACCGCAGGGCCAGTTCCACGGCGGCGGCAATCAGCCCGTCCCCTGAGCCCAGACCGTCGCCCGAGAATGAGTCGGGGGTGAGGTTGATGATGCCCATCACGTAGGTGCGGACTCCCCAGGCCAACTTCTCGCCGTTGGCCACGGTCAGGCTGGTGATGGGTGTCTGGACTTGGGGCATGGTCTGGAAACTCCGATATCGTCGCCGGGGTGGAGCGAGGCGAAATACCGCCCGATAAGCGCCTTGGGACGGCCCCATTTTATCACTCTGGGTTAAGCCCGGAATCCTTGCACCTCGATCGGCGCGTCTGCTACGATGAACCCGGCTTAAGAGTGCCTAGAATGCGACGGATTCTCCCCAAAATGGCCACGAGATTGAGATGATGCCACCCGTGCCATGGTCAATTTCGATAACGAGGACCGTCCTCTCATGAATAGGGACAGCGCGGACGGCTGAGGTCCGCTCTGCAACCCGGCGGGAGGGGCTGTGACTGCGGAAAAACGGCAGATCGACGAGAAGATTGAAGCCCTGGACGCCATGCGCCAAGAGGGGCAGAAGGGCGGCGGCCAGCACCGGATAGACCAGCAACACAGCAAGGGGAAATTGACCGCCCGCGAGCGGCTGGCCCTGCTCATGGATGAGGGGACATTCGAAGAATTGGACCCCTTCGTCACCCACCGCGCCACCGACTTCGGCATGGCCGACCGCATAGTGCTGGGCGACGCCGTGGTCACCGGATACGGCCAGGTGGAGGGCCGGCAGGTCTTCGCCTTCGCCCAGGATTTCACCGTGATGGGCGGCTCGTTATCGGAGGCCGTCAGCCAGAAGATCTGCAAGATGCTGGACCTGGCGGTCAAGTCCGGCTGCCCCGTGGTTGGGTTCAACGACTCAGGCGGGGCCCGCATCCAGGAGGGCGTGGCGAGTCTGGCTGCCTACGGCGACATCTTCCTGCGCAACACCATGTACTCGGGCGTCATCCCCCAGATATC
>JACZXN010000448.1 GCA_022571575.1 Chloroflexota bacterium
GTAACCTTCCAGACCGACCGGCTGAGGTACGACCTTCCCCAGAAGCTGAGCACTCTGGACACGGTGGTCATCTACTTCCGCCGCCACCTGGCCATGCGGTCCCGCGACTACCAGCGTCTCGGCGGCGCCTATGGTTCCAACCACCCGCCGACCAGAGGCGCTGTCCAGACACCAACAGAGGCGCCGAAAGAGACCGCTGAGATGCCGGTGGGAGACGCCTAAGCGAGCAGGGCCTGCATGGACCAAACGGGCTCGGTCTGCTGATTGAACCCGCGATTCTAACCGCCTCCTCACGAGGGTGGAGGGTGAAAGTCCCTTCCCCCTTGACGGGGGAAGGTTAGGATGGGGGTGAAATCCCCGACGCCACCACAGATCAGAATCAAGACCACTGAGTTGAAACTTCCCTACCGGTACCCCGCGTACAGCTTGCTGCGGGACAGGTCTACGATCTGGTAGCCAAGCCCCGACTTCTTGGCTGCATCTTCTCCGTCTTTGGTCACCAACAGCGTCCCGCCGGCGCCCACGGCCCGGCCTTCCCGCATGATTACATCGCCTGCCACGATCCCCAGGCTCGGTATTCCTGTGGCGGGCTCTACCACGGTAACGTCGGCGTCGGCGCCGGGAGAGAGGTGGCCCTTTCCCGTGAGCCCGAACATGCGGGCCGGGTTCCAGGACAGCTTGGCGGCCATCTCCAGCGGCGTTAGCGCTCCCAGCTTGGTCATGGCCCACGTCCGCTCCACGGCGATGTTGCGAGGGTGGTAGCCACCGTCGGTGGCCACGGCGTCTATCACGAATTCTCCCGTCTCGTCCTTGGCCACGGTCAGGTTGAAATTGGACTGGGGCAGGCCCACGGGAAAGCTGATGCTTATGTCGGTGCCGCTGGCTTCCCACTCCTCGATCGCTTCCTCCTTCTGCACCAGCACCACCCGGTCACCGCGCTGGGTGATGACCGAGGCGTAACCGTCTTCCATGGCCTGGCGAAGACCTGTTCGGGTCAGGGGGTAGTCACGCATGAGCAGGCAATTTTGGGTAACAAAATCCGTCACGTCGTCGCCCCGGCACAGGCCGCTGGTCCCGTTGGGAACGGCAAGGTGTACCTCGGAGACCAGTTGGTCCCTCATCCGGCTGAGCAGACTCAGGGCCTCCTGGCACTCGTCCATGGCAGGCAGGATCATGCCCCGGCAATATGCGTTGACATGGGCCACGTGGAGGCGGCCGTTGCCCACCAGCTCGGGGACCTCCCGCAGTCCCTCCAGGTGGCTGGATGTAGCCTTGGTCCCGCAATGCAGCGCCACGTAGGCCATCGACTCGTTGGCGACGGCGATGGCCCTGGCGGTAGCCTCCGGCGTCAGCGGATTGTGCCCGCCCATGCACTTGAATCCCAGGGAGCCTTCTGCCAGGGCCCTGGCCAGTGTATCCCTAAGCAGGTCGGCGGAAGGGTCGTCGCCGGGCACCGTCATCTCCGGACTCAGCACGTACAAACCGCCGATGTTGAGTCCCGCTCCCCGGCGCCGGATGCCGTCGATGATACCGGGCATGGTCCCGGCAAAGTCTATGGCGGTTGTGACCCCGGCTTCGGCCATCTGACGGTACCCCAGGGCCCGGTCGCCGCCGCGGTCCCCCGTCGAAACGTGGACGTGGGAGTCCACCACGCCGGGGATGACCCACCTATCCGAAACGTCGATCACGCTGTCGCCTAGTTCCGGGTCAAGCTCCGGCTCCACCGCCTCGATGTGCCCACCGGCGATCCCTATGTCCCTGGGCGCATCCAGCCCATTCGCCGGGTCCAGAACCCGGCCGCCTTTCAGTATCAGATCAAACTTTGCCATGGCCGACTCCTCGCTAATCCAGTGGCCTATGCACAACTCAGGCAAACCTTGCGATGAGCAAACCCGCCTCAGCCCCCCCTTTTGAAAAGGGGGATACAGGGGGATTTGATTTCCCTTGCCACGGTCAAAGTACACCCCGACGAGATGCGGGTCAACATCTTAAAACTGGCCGCCTCTCCAAGAGGGAAGCTGGCCCAGAAAGAGCACGTCCCCGGAAAAATCCATAGGAGCTAGCCACTGGGCCCGCCCGGAAATAGAGTGCTCGTGAGAAGATGAGACATCGTGTGGCATCGGTCATGGAGGTCCCACGCGTATGAGCAGCCCGGCAGAGGCCATTTGGTGGACAGACTGG
>JACZXN010000032.1 GCA_022571575.1 Chloroflexota bacterium
GTCGACGCTGTTGGTGGGCGGCAGCAGCAGCTCGGCCTTGGTCCCCCGGAATGAGATCAGCCCGACACGGTCGCGCCGTTGGTAGGCGTCCAGCAGCAGGGACATGATGGCCCCTTTCACCGCCACCATCCGCCGCTGGGCCCCCATGGAGCCGCTGGCATCCACCACGAACAACACCAGACTGCCGGATCTGCTCTCCCTGACCTTGACCCGGATGTCCTGCGGCTCGACCAACACGGCATTGCCGGACTCGGATTCCGCCCGGCGGCCCATCTGGTGGGGGGCCGCGGCGCGAAGAGTGGCGTCCAAGGCCAGGCTGGACGCCTTGCCTTCGGGCTGGCGCGAGCTCACGTAGCGTCCCGCCGAGGAGTCGGTGATGGTGACGTTGCGGCGGCCCGAAGCGCGGCGGGCGCGTTTGTCGGGAGGCTTCAGGTTGAGCGGCCGCACGGAGAAGGGGTCGCCGATCTCGAACTGCTGGTCCTGGGACCCGAATTGGGGGCCGGGGTCGTCGGGCTCATCGTCGGGGTCCGGTGGCTCCGGCTCTGGTTGTTCTGGATCTGACGGCCTTAAGTCCGAGGGCTCTGAATCGCCCTCTCCTTGGTCCCCGTCTCCGGACTGGTCCTGCGGCTCCCGCTGGTTGTCCCGGCTTTGAAAATCGTCCACCATGGAGTCCAGTTGATCGGTGACCAGGTTTGGCTGCTGGAAGGGCTGCCGCCGCTGCCGGTGCAAGAGGGCCAGGTTGGCGGCCTCGCGGACGTCCTCGGCGTTGACCTCGGTCCGGTCCTCGTAGGCCGCGATGGTGCTGGCGGTCTTGTACATCACGATGTCGCCGCGCATCCCGTCGATGTCGTAATCGGCGCAGATGGAGGTGATGAGCGTCAGGATGTCGTCGCTGACCTGCACCTGGGGCAGCAGTTTCTGGCTGCGCTGCACCCTCTCCCGTTCTTCCTGCTCCGCCTGCCGCCACTCCGCCATGAACCCCTGGGGGTCGGCCTCGTAGGCGATGCGGCGTTTGACCACCTGTTGGCGTTCCTCAAGGGTGAACCGGCTGTCCACCTCCACGGCCAGGCCGAAGCGGTCCAGGAGTTGGGGCCGCAGGTCGCCTTCCTCGGGGTTCATGGTGCCCACCAGGATGAACTCCGAGCGGTGGGAGATGGAGATTCCCTCCCGCTCCACATAGTTGCGGCCCATGGCGGCGGCGTCCAGCAGGATGTCCACCAGGTGGTCGTTGAGCAGGTTGACCTCGTCGATATAGAGGATGCCCCGGTGGGTGGCGGCGATGAGGCCGGGCTCGAAGACGCGGTTGCCGGTCTTGATGGCCTCCTCGATGTCCAGAGAACCCACCAGCCGGTCCTCGGTGGCGCCAACGGGCAGGTCCACGATGGGTATCTGCCGGACCACCGCCGGCGCTTCCTGCTTGGATGCGTCATCGATGTTGGGATCGCAGCGCCCGCACAGCCCCTGCCGGTCATCCGGGCTGCAATTGTATGGGCAGCCCTGGACCACGGTGACCGAAGGAAGCAGGGCCGCCAGGGAGCGTACGGCCGTGGACTTGGCGGTGCCCTTCTTCCCGCGCACCAGAACGCCGCCGATCTTCGGGTTGACGGCGTTCAGGAGCAGGGCCCTTTTCATGGCCGTTTGGCCGACGATGGCCGTGAAGGGGAACCGGTACTCGCCATTGCCAGCTTGGGATGATGCGCGCTGTTGGGTCACCGGCTGACGGGCGCTCCGCTCACCGGGTCAAAGCGTTTGCCCGCCCTCTCGTCCCGCCGCTGGTACCAATACAGCCCCGCCGTGACTCCGGCGGCCATCAGGGCCCAGGTCAAGAACTGTCCGACCATGGTCAGGGTGCGGAACAATTCCAGCAGGTCGATGGGCACCGGCACCGGGTCGGGATTGGCCGGATGGGCAAAGTACATGACGACCAGGAAAATCCCGTAGACCAGCGCCGCGCCGCCGTACATTCGAAGCCTGTCGGAGGTGTCCCGGACCCGCTCGTTGATCGCGCGAAGTCCGAATAATAGGGCCCCCACGCCGAGCACCGACAGCACCATGAACATGGTTTGCAGACCCTGCCGGTAGGTCAACGAATCCGATTCGCCGACCCCGGGCGGATTCAGCGGATAGCGGATGAACGGGAAAAGGGACAGGGCCCAGAATCCCAGGGCCGCCACGGTCACCGCCATGGCCAGGGGTTTCCAATCGGGAACGACCCGGCGCAACGCGGTGAATCCGGCGGCGAACACGATGCCCAAGATGGCGCCGTAGATCCCGGTCCCGGCGGCCATCCCCCACCGTTGGGCGCCCAGCGAGATGAGCGGATCTTCATCCGGGGCGTTGGGGTTGGCCAGGGCGGACCGCGCCTCTTCGAATTCGATGGCCCGTTCGATAACGGGTATGGTGAACAGGTTATGGAAACCACCCACGAGCAGACCGGCGAACAGGCCCGCCACCAGCCCAAGGATCAATATTCTTGGCATGACTATCCCTCTTTATTGGTTAACTGAAGATTGGAAGATTGCCCTGTGAAGCGGGATTTGGTATCCAGCGGCAATCGGTCGAGCAGTGTATCCGGTGTTTGGGCGACACAGGACTATACCGTGAAGCGCCAAACTGGATTCAACCTGGTTGAAGGGTGGGGCCATGGGAGTGGTGGGCTGAGTAGACCCGCAGTCTCCGGGATGGAGACTGCGGAAATCTTCTCGTTATCGAGGGCCGTTGGGTCGCCTGCCAGGAACGAGTTCCTGGCTTAATGGCACATCAAAGCAACGTGCCGGGCGTGGTGGAAGAACTCATGGACGTAGGCCATGTTGGAACCCAGGAAAGCGCCCTGGGCCGAGCCGTCCACGTAACCGATGAAATACAAGGCAACGGTTGCCACCATCACGGCGGGCAGCCACCGGGAAGTCTCTCTGTTTGCTATGGACTGCCGAAACACTTGCACCATGTCATCCTCCTCAGGAATCTCGCAATATCTTTTACAGATGTTTCGAGTAACGAGCCAGCGGGCGAACCCGCCACGCTGGGTCTGCTCAATTTTCCACCAGGATTATAGCCGATTGGGCCATAGCCCCGAACAACCTAAAGATTCAATTTTTAGTAATTTGCCTGGCTGGCCGTCCGATGGGCATAAAAAACGCCCGACGGGCAGGGTCAGGCGGAATCATCAATATGACTCATACCCCCTTCCGCGAAGGTTTCCAAGTCAGGCCGCTGGCAGGTCTCCTGGCTCCTGGCCTTTACACCCCGTTACGCCTTCCCATCCCGACGGGCCGGGACAGTGGCTCCACTCCCAGTGGGAGACGGGGTTACCAGTTACAGTGGCGGGACCGCGCCGGACTCTCACCGGCTTCCCTTTTCAGCCCCGATATTTCGGGACAACCAAACGGCTACTGCAGATTGTTAAATGAAGTCTGAGCCTGAAGGCCAGTCTTCCTGGCAAATATAGCCCCTTTGCCAATGATGGTCAATAGGTGTTTTGCCTGAGATTTGCGATTATTAATATCAAGAACTATACGGGGAACAACGGTTACATCGCGGGTCAGTTGCTTGGGTTCCGGGGCCGCTTCACAAAGATTATGTCTCCTCCGTCAACGAACCGGTCGCGCATCTCCTCGAAGGCCCGGAGCTTCTCCGGTTGGAACTCGGTGCGTTTGTGGTCCGAGTCCAGATTGGGATTGGGGAAATAACCCCGGAGCAGAGTCTCCTCTTTCTCGTTGGAGAAACGGACGTAGTAGGACATCAGGTCGTCGTGGCTCTCGGCTTCCACGAACTGGACTCCGCTGATCTGATCGACGCCGATATGGAAATGCCAGTTGTCCGCCTCGACGGTCATATACCCGTTCTCAACCTCCGGCTCCTTGATGCCCTTGGAGTCGTTCTCGCTGACAACGTCCCCGCGCCCGACGACCCACATGACTGCTTCGTCCTTGGTCAGTTCCCTTATTATCTCCAGGGCTGTTTCCACGTTGGGCCTCCTGGTTTTGTTCTTTTATCGGCCAGTACCGGCCAGTACTCCAACCACCTCTATCCCTGTCAACCCGAGAGGAGAGAGGGGTCTCTTTGTTCCTCGTGAGTGTTACATCGGTTGGAATGAGATTCTTCCCCGACGCGTCGGGGCCTCAGAATGACGGTATTGAGGCAATCCCGTAGGTAAGGGGGAAGGGACATTTAACATCTAACTCTGCGGGCCCTCTTGACGGGCCTCCAGGTCGGCTTCCAGGTCCAAGAACATCTGTTGAAGTTTCTCTTTCATGTCGGGAGGCGGGTCCTCCCACATGCCGCGTTCGATGGCCTCCAACAACCGCTCCACGATGTCTCTGAGAGCCCAGGGGTTGCTTTGATGGAAGAACTCCTGGATCGCCGGGTCCAACACGTAGGACTGGGTGACGTTTTCGTACATCCAGTCTTCGATCACCTGGGCGGTGGCGTCGTAGCCGAACATGTAATCGACGGTGGCCGCGAGCTCGAAGGCGCCCTTGTAGCCGTGGCGCTTCATGGAGTCGATCCACTTGGGGTTCACGACCCGGGTCCGGAAAACCCGCCGGGCCTCGTCCTCCAACTTGCGGACCCTGGCCCGGGTCGGGTCCGAGCTGTCCCCGAAGAATTGCTGGGGGTTCTTGCCGGTCAGCGCCCGCACGGTGGCGATCATGCCGCCGTGGTACTGCATGTAGTCGTCGCTGTCGAAGATGTCGTGCTCCCGGTTGTCCTGGTTCTTGGCCGCCACCACGATCTGGCTGAACCGGCGGCGGAACTGGTCCCTGGCGTGAACGCCGAATTCGTGGCGGGTGTAGGCGTAGCCCCCCCAGGCGGTGTAGACCTCGGCCAGGTCCTGGACGGTCTCCCAGTTGCGTTCGTCGATGGCGGCTAAGATCCCCGCTCCGTAGGTGCCGGGCTTGCTGCCGAAGATCCGGTACAGCGCCGGGTTGCTTTCCGAGCCGGGCTTTTCGTCTCCGGCCTGATCGTCAGCCCGGTTGCCGGCCTGGTCGTTGGCAAGGTCCTCTTGCAGGTGCTTGACGATCATGTTGTCCTCGGGCGATTCATCCAGCGACGCCACCAACTGCACCGCCTCGTCGATCAGGTTGATCAGGTTGGGAAAGGCGTCCCGGAAGAACCCGCTGATCCGGACCGTGACGTCGATCCGGGGACGGCCCAGTTCCGCCAGCGGTATCACCTCCAGTCCGATGACGCGCCGGCTCTCCTGCTGCCAGACCGGCTTCACCCCCAGCAGGCTGAACACCTGGGCGATGTCGTCTCCGTGGGTCCGCATGGCCGAGGTTCCCCAGATGACCAGCCCCACCATCTCGGGATAGGCGCCCTCCTCCTCCATGTATACCTGGAGCAGGGCGTCGGCCAGACCAACACCCATATCCCAAGCGGTGGGCGAGGGGATGGTCTTGGGGTCAACCGAGTAGAAATTGCGGCCGGTGGGCAGGATGTTGGCCATGCCCCTGGTGGGCGCTCCGCTGGGCCCGGCGGGGACGAATCGGCCGTCCAACCCGCGCAGCAGGTTGCCGATCTCATCGGTGGTCCGCAGCAGGGCCGGATGCAGGGTGCCGGTCACGAAATTCAAAACATGGCTGGTCTGGGCGTCGCTTACCCCCAGCAACCGCTCAACGGTCCCGGCCACGTCCTGGCTCTTGAAGCCGCCGGCGTCAAGCAGCGAGTAAGCCTTGCGGGACAGGTCCTCCAGCCGCTCCAGCAGGTCGCCCTGGGTGCGGATCGGGGTGCCGTCGCCGTCGGCCAGGGGCGCGGGCACCGGGTCGGGGGCGGGCAGGGCCGGTTCATCCAACAGGCTTTTGTAGTCCAGGCCCATGGCTTCGGCCAATGATCTCCGCAGACTGGGGACACCGCCGGTGTCCAACCGGGTCAGGGCCGACAGCAGCCCGGTCATCTGCTCGCCCTGGGGGACCTCTCCCAGGGTGTGGAGCCCGTCCTTTATCTGGGCGTCCTTGAGCTCGCAGAGATAACCGTCTATGTGCAGGATAAAGCCGCCGAAGTCCTCGGGTTGTTCGTCCACGCCCAGGTCCCGGTCCAGATCGGCCTGGCGCACCATGTCCCAGATCTGGCCCTCCAGCACGGGAAGCTTGGCCGGGTCCAGGGTCTGGCACTGGTAGTGCTCGTCCATCAGTTGTTCCAGCCGGGCTATGTCGCCGTAGCTGTCGGCGGTGGTCATGGGGGGAATCAGATGGTCGATGATGGTGGCGTGGGCGCGGCGTTTGGCCTGGGCCCCTTCGCCGGGATTGTTGATGATGAAGGGATAGAACAGGGGCATGTCCTCCAGGGTCACCTCCGGGTAGCAGGCGTTGGAGAGGCCGATCCCCTTGCCGGGCAGCCACTCCAGCGTGCCGTGCTTGCCCACGTGGACCATGGCGTCGGCCTTGAACACGTCCCGCACCCAACGGTAGTAGGCAACGTAGTGGTGGGTGGGGGCCAGGTCGGGGCTGTGGTAGATGGAGATGGGGTTCTCACCGAAGCCCCGGGGCGGCTGCAGCCCGACAAACACGTTGCCCAGGTCGATGCCGGCGATGGCCAGGCTGTCTCCGGTGCGGTAGACCTGTCCCGGCGGCTCCCCCCAGGCCTCCGTCAACTGGTCCTGGACCTGTTGGGGGAAGGTGCTGAACCACTCCTGGTACTGTTTGGCGCTCACGTGTCCCACCGCCAGGCGGAGTTGCTCTTCGGTCAGGGTGTCGGTGTCGTTGCTGCAGCGCTCGATGATCCGGTGCACCAACTCGTCGCCATCGGCCGGGATGTCGGTCACATGGTAGCCGGCGTCCTTCAAGGCGTTCAGCACATTCACCACCGACACCGGGGTGTCCAGTCCCACCGCGTTGCCCACCCTGGCGTCCTTGGTGGGGTAGTTGCTGAGGATGATGGCGATGCGCTTTTCCGAGTTGGGCTTGAGCCTCAGTCCGGCCCACTTCACAGTCAGCCGGGCCAGGAAATCGATGCGGTCGAGGCGGGGCAGGTTCCTCCGTAGCCGGGCGTCCATCTTGCCGCGGCGTCGGCCGGCCTCCGGCGATGCTGGTTCCGACGAAACATCTTCCTTGAATGATATCGGCACGGCGATGATCCGGCCGTCGAACTCGGGCAGGGCCACGCTCATGGCGGTGTCGATGGGGCCCAGGCCCAGGGAACTCTCTTCCCAGTCGGTCTCGCTGCCGGTGCTGAAGATGCCCTGGATTATCGGCACGTTCAGCCGGTCCAGATAGTCGACCTGGGGCCCGGTGGCGAAGGTGGCGCCGTCCTGGGCCAGGTCGGTCATGGACATGCCCATGGTGTTGATGATGCAGTGAACCCGGGGTTCGCCCTCGGAGTCGCAGAGGATCTCCGAAAAGGTCCGGTTGACCTGCCCGTCGCCCTCCGGGTTGTGCTTCAGGCTGAAGGAGTAGACCGGCAGCACGTTGGCCCCCAGTTCCTCGAGACGCCGGATCAGGGCATCGATGGTTTGGAGGTTCCCGCTCATCCAGTGGGCCCGGTAGAAAAGGAGCGCCACGTTTGGACGGTCCGGCTGGAACCTGCGTTCAACGAAGCTTTGGGCGTCCATGCCGTCTGCTTCGTCGGGATGGTACACGCCCTCCCAGGGCACATCCGCGGGGGCTTCGTGGCCGTAATTGGAGCCCAGATACGAGTCGCTCAAGAAGAGAAACAGGTTCTGGAAATTGAGCACGCCGCCCCGGATGAGGTAGGAAAAAACCGTGTCAAGCTCGGAGGGCGTAACGGTGCAGGCGGTGACCAGGTCCTGGTCCCATTCCTGGTGACCGGGGCAGGCGATGAGCGGGATCCCTTTCTCCCGGCACAGGCGCACCAGGGGATCGAAGATATCGGGCATGGCCCGTTTTCCGCCCAGCAGCCGGAGCATCACAACATCGGCGTGGGCGGCGGCCTCCAATATCTCGTGTTGCTCCCCCCCGGCGGAAAGACCGGCCGGGGAAGGGTTGGCCGGGTTGAAGGCCTTCACTTCCGGGAAATCCGCCGGAAGCCCTTCCAGGGCCCGGTCGGCGGTGAGCAGGTCGGTGTCGGCTGTGGTGACAAAGAGGATCAAAGTGGGGCTGGTCCCTCCCGGTCTCTCCTGGTCAGAACGCTATTGGCGCTACGGGCCGGAGGCAGGCCGGTGAAATATCAAGATGGAAAGGTCGCTGAATTCGGTGGTGATGGCGGCGCACTCGCTGACGCTGCCGCTCCACGACTGTTCGTCTTCGTGGGTGAGGCGCTGGTAAACGGTGACCGGTTGGTCTCCCGGCACGCCCTCTTCCATCAGGCCCGCGGCGATGCCCGCCGGCATCAGGTCGTAGGGACGGGGCAGTAGGATGACGCTGCGGCGTCCCTCATTCAGATAGTGGACCAACTCTTCCAATGCGGAGCCGGCGCCGTCCCGGCGGTGGAGGGTGATGAAGACCGTGTCTTCCAGGGATATGCCCGAACGGGATAAGGCGATCTGAACGGAACTGATCCCAGGCACCAGGTCAACGTGGTCTACCCGCCGTCTCACCCGCTCCAGAAGCTCCTTGGCCGAGACGTTCAGGTCTCCCCAGGCGCAGACCACCAGGCTCTTGCCCTCCTTCACTTGGCTCACGGCGTAGTCCAAGACCTCCTCTTGGTTCCGGTAGGCCATGGAACAGAACTCGGCCTTTTTGGCGAAGGGGCGGATGACGTTCAGGACGGTCTCGAAACCGGCGACGAGGTCGGCCTCTTCGATGGCCTGTTTCCCCTTCAGGGTCAAGAAACCGCTGTCCCCTGGACCCACGCCTACGATAGTCACCCGGGTCACGCCAGTCACGCCGGCCCCGTCTTTATCGACGGTCATGAGAAAACCGCCGGGGCGGCGCTGTATCCGGAGCTTATTGATCGGGTGATTTCAGATACGGGAATTCTGGGTTCGATGCTTTTCGAGGAGCTGTCATGAGTCATAGGCGTTAAAAAAACCCTGCGGCAGTCGAGACGCCGAGGGCTAGATCGGCAAACTGGATTCATGGGCTACTTTATGATTGGCCGAATGGGTTGTCAAGAAAAAGGGAGTTTGTCCGGGGATTTAGCTGGGACGCGCCGCCGGAATCGGCCCAGCCATCATCAAGTTGAAACAAAGGGGAATCACGCCTGAAATCTGTTGACATTCTCAGGGTCGATTGATAGAGTTATATATCGCGCCCATTGCTGCGAGGGGATTACCTATGCCAACAGTGAATCAGCTAGTGAGAAAAGGCCGGAAGCCGGTCCGTAAAAAGACCAAGGCTCCAGCCATGCATTGGGTACAGAATTCCCTCAAAAACAAGATGAAATGGGGACCCGGTTGCCCGCAGCGGCGGGGTGTTTGCATCCAGGTGCGGACGATGACACCGAAGAAGCCCAACTCGGCCCTTCGGAAGATCGCCAGGGTCCGCTTGACCAACGGAGTAGAAGTCACCGCCTACATCGGCGGTGAAGGGCATAACCTCCAGGAGCACTCGGTGGTGTTGATCAGAGGCGGCCGCGTCAAAGACCTGCCGGGTGTCCGATACCACATAATCCGCGCCGCTCTCGACTGCGAGGGCGTACCGGACCGCCGGCGAGGCCGCAGCAAGTACGGGGCAACCAAGCCCCGTGGTGGCGGTTAGCCGGTTTCCACGGCTTCGATTTTCCCAAGATTTCCCCGGGATCCAAGGTTGGATCTAAACGCAGGTGTGAATACCTATGTCTAGAAGAAGACGCGCCGTAAGAAGAATAATTGCACCCGACCCGCGCTTCAATGACGTGGAGTTGGCCAGGTTCATCAACAGGATGATGTTGAAGGGCAAAAAGACTGTTAGTCAGCGCATCACCTATAGCGCTTTTGACATCATTCAGGAAGAGTCCAACAGGGAACCCCTGGAGGTCTTCCAACAGGCATTAAGGAATGCCACCCCCGCGGTGGAGGTCCGCCCCAAGCGTATCGGCGGGTCCACCATCCAGGTGCCCACGGAACTCCGTGCGGTGCGCAGCGAGGCGCTTGCCATGCGCTGGCTCATCAGAGGGGCCAGGTCCCGTAACGGGATGCCCATGCGGCGGGGATTGGCGCAAGAATTGATGGACGCCTCCCGCGGCGAGGGAACCGCGGTCCGTAG
>JACZXN010000449.1 GCA_022571575.1 Chloroflexota bacterium
TGGAGCGGGAGGCCGGCCAGATGGACCGTTTGACGGTGCAGGCCGAGGTGCTGGCCAACGCCTTCGCCTCCCAGGAGTTCGACCCGGCGGCTCTGGAGCCCCTGCGGGAGCGGTTCACCACGGAGCTGCGCCGGGCCATTGGGGTGAGCTTGGCCGTGGAACTGAAACCGGCCGGCGAGTTCGAGCGGACCCAGTTCAAGGCCCGCCGCGTCATAGACCTACGAACGCCCTAGGACCCTGTTTCCCAGGGGAACGGCGCCATGACATCCAGAAGGCCTACTTACAGTTCCTTGGACCACTCCCTGGGTGAGACCATCGACCTCATCCGCGACACGGTGCGGCGGTTCTCGTCCCAGGAGATCGCCCCCCGGGCCGAGGACATCGACCGGACCGACGAGTTCCCCAGGGACCTGTGGCCCAGGCTGGGCGATCTGGGGCTCCTGGGCATCACCGTCTCCGAGGAGTACGGCGGCGCCGGACTTGGCTACCTGGCCCACACCATGGCCATGGAAGAGATCTCCCGGGGCTCGCCCAGCGTGGGCCTCAGCTACGGCGCCCACTCCAATCTCTGCGTCAACCAGATATTCCGCAACGGCAACGACGGCCAGAAACGGCGCTACCTGCCCAAGCTGATCAGCGGCGAGCACGTCGGAGCCCTGGCCATGAGCGAGTCCGAGGCCGGCTCCGACGTGGTGAGCATGGCGCTCAGGGCGGAGAAGAAGGGAGACCGCTACGTCCTGAACGGCAGCAAGATGTGGATCACCAACGGCCCGGACGCCGACACCCTGGTGGTCTACGGCAAGACCGGCCCGGAGGCGGGCTCCCACGGCATCACCGCCTTCCTGGTCGAGAAGGGTTTCGCCGGTTTCCAGGCGTCTCCCAAGCTGGACAAGCTGGGCATGCGCGGGTCCAGCACCTCAGAGTTGGTCTTCCAAGACTGCGAGGTGCCAGAGGAGAACGTGCTGGGCGAAGTGGGCCACGGCGTCCGGGTGCTGATGTCGGGGTTGGATTACGAGCGGCTGGTGCTGTCCGGCGGCCCCCTGGGCATCATGCAATCGTGTCTGGACGTGGTGGTGCCCTACGTCCACCAGCGGGAGCAATTCGGCCAGCCCATCGGCGAGTTCCAGTTGATTCAGGCCAAACTGGCCGACATGTACACCTCGCTTTCGGCCTGCCAGTCCTACGTGTACGCCGTGGCGCGGGCCGCCGACCGGGGCGAGACCAACCGCAAAGACGCCGCCGGATGCCTGCTCTTTGCCGCCGAACGGGCCACCCAGGTCGCCCTTCAAGCCGTGCAGACCCTGGGCGGCAACGGCTACATCAATGATTTCCCCACCGGGCGGCTCCTGCGGGACGCCAAACTCTACGAGATCGGGGCCGGGACCAGCGAGATACGGCGCCTGCTCATCGGCCGGGAGCTGTTCCGGGAGTCCCAGTGACCCGTCTCCCAGGCTTCCATCCGCACCCTTTTCCCCTTCCCAGCATCAGAATCATCGATCCGTCCGGCACGGTCGTCCGTAAAACCCGGCATCACCTTAAAATTTATGGCGGCCGGTTGAGATTCTGACCTTTGCGTCTTTCCTCTAGATCGAAATGCTGGAGACTGTCCCGGCTGGTGCTCCCGGCGATGGCGTTGTTGCTGGCCGCCTGTTCGTCCGGCGGCGATGTGCCGGCATCGGCCACATCTACTCCGGAGACGCCCCCAGCGACGAGCGCCGCCAGCCCCTCCATCGATCCGATGAGTGGCGAGTTGGACCTGAGCGACCTGCCCGATGACCCAACCGAGTTGATGCTGGCCACCTTGGACCAGCCCCTGGCCCGGATCGCCCGGAAGATGGCTTACTCCGGGAACCAGACCTACATCCCGGTGCTGTTGGAATTCCTCCGCTTCCAGAACGACGACGAAGGCATCATCAACATGACCTCCTTTCTGTCCCGCCTCAAGGACGGCGTCCCGCCCGAAGAGGTGATGATATTTCCACCGGAACAGAAGGAGTGGAATTGGTGGATCGAATGGCTGGGGAACAATCCCCAAGTCCGGCCTCCGGAGGGGTTTACCGGATGGAAGGGGCAGCTCTATTCCATCTTGGACCCCGGCCTCGGCGCTTTCCTGTACGACGGCGTCAAATCTGAAATAAGGATCGAAGAGATAGTCT
>JACZXN010000450.1 GCA_022571575.1 Chloroflexota bacterium
CATTGGTGGACATCGTGGCCCGGCTGCGCGCGCCCGGCGGCTGCCCTTGGGACCGGGAGCAGACCCATGACTCCTTGAAGCGCAATCTACTGGAAGAGTCTTACGAGGTTATCGAGGCCATCGACCAAGGCGACCCCACCGTCCTTTCCGAGGAGCTTGGCGACCTGTTGGTCCAGATCGCTTTCCACGCCGACATCGCACGGGAGGCGGGCGAATTCCGGCTTGAAGACGTGCTGCGCAAGATCAACGGCAAGTTGGTCCGCCGCCACCCCCATGTGTTCGCCGGTGGGCATGCCAAGGACGCCCGGGAGGTGGAGCGGAACTGGGAACAGATCAAGGCGCAAGAACGCAAAGCCAAGGGGGAGAGCCGATCGCCCGTTGAGGGGATCCCCAACGGTCTCCCGGCCCTGGCCTACGCCCAATTGATGCAGGACCGGGTGGGCCAGGCGGGCTTCGAATGGGACGACGTCTCGGGCGTGCTGGACAAGATCGTGGAGGAGGTGGCAGAGTTCAAGGCCGCTGCCACCGTGGATGAAAAGGTCCACGAACTGGGCGACCTGCTGTTCTCCATGGTCAATCTGACCCGCTGGGCCGGTGCCCACGCCGAAGACGTCCTGCGCCAGGCCAACCAACGCTTCGGGCGGCGCTACCTCAGCATGGAGAGCCTGGCCGTCGAGCGTGGTCTGGATTTCTCCGCGCTGCCCCTGGCGCAGAAAGAAGAGCTCTGGCAGGAAGCCAAGCGGCAGGTGGGCTAGCCGGCCCCTACTCGTGGGGGATCAGGGGAATCAACTGGTACGGCATGGACATCCACCCGGAAGCCAGGCCGTCGCCTCGCACCGTCACCAACAGGACACGTCCCTCTTGGACTATCGAGAAGTCTTCCAGACGGTCCCGCCAGTCTTTTAACTCCGGGTAGGCTTGGCTGTCGGTGATCCGAGTCCGCAGCCGCTGGGCATTCTCCTCCGCTTGACCTGCGTCAGCATGCACCAGCGCCAAGGCCATGTACCGTCCGGTGTCGTCCCGGCCCTGCCCGGCGGCGAAGGTCTGGTAGGGCAGCAGCAGGGTGGAGTTCCCGATCTCGCCGATCAATTTCTCATGGACTCCGGGCAGATGATTGAACAGCGGGGTTTCGCCGGCCGCCGCCGCGCTGATCCTGTGGGTCTGGTCAGTGAAGATCGCGGCGTAGGCGCCCAAGCTGGACATGGCCGCCCCCAAAAGACGGAACTCCGGCACATCCGCCAGGGTCTGTCCGTTGCCGCCGCCGGAATCGATCAACGCCCTCATGCCCGGTGTTTCGATCGTCCGGTAAACCCACCCGCTGGAAACCGCCAGGCGGCCGCCCCGGCCAAATTGGTCGAACAGCGGGGGTTGGCCGCGGTCGGCAATGTTTCCCGCGAAGTCCGCGCCCCACGAGTAGAACGGCACGCCGCTTTGCGTTTCCATGTCGGGCGGCGGGCATTCGGAGCAAGACGCCAGCGCTTGGGCGGTGGCTTCGGGGTCGAACCGTCCCCAGGCGACCTCCAAGAGCTGAGGAACGATTCCGGCCTCCACGCTTTGGTCCACGTTCCTGGCGTCGAAGGCCACGTACTCCCGCTTGGGTTGCCACGGAGCGTCTCGGCCAAAGTCGAAGAAGGGACTTCGGGGCATGTTGGTTGGGATCAGGATCGCCTTGAGATATTCTTCCATGGCCGGCTGCCCGGCGTCCGGACCGGGGAGGGCGACCTCCAATAACTCCCGGATGGCCGCGTAATCGTTGATGATCACCGACTCGCGAGTTTTCGGGGTGTCCGGGATCGTGCCCAGCAACCTTTCGAACAGGGAGGCTTGGGCGAGGGGTGTGTCAGCGGACCGGTCTCCATTGGAGGAAACCCCGTCTTCCCCGCCTCCGCAGGCGGCCAAGACCGCGGAAAGCGCCACCAAGACTATCCCTGAGACGATGGTTCGTCTTGAAGCCCACATACCCACCTCCCCACCCGGCTTTGCGATGTTGATTAGCTGGCTGCGTTTGGGTAGTCCCCCACGATATACCCAGGCTCCAGGTAGTATACCCCTCCGGTAAGCAACCTTTGCAACCCTTCAGCGAGTATATTCCCCCCGCTTTGCTGCCCGATGCCGGAGCGGCCCAACAGCCGCTGGGACAGACTGCGCCTGGGGC
>JACZXN010000451.1 GCA_022571575.1 Chloroflexota bacterium
CTCTAGCCGCCGGGGCCTCGGACGAGGTATTTGCCAGATTCACGGAGATGGGCCGCGGCATGGGCATGGCCTGGCAGATCGCCCGGGACATCGACGACCTCTGGGGCGAACACGGCGACGGCATGACCCCAAGCAACGTATTGAATAAGAAGAAGAGCCTTCCATTGGTCCACACCCTGGAGACCGCCCCTGTCAGCGCCAAGAGGGAGTTGGGCGCCATCTATATGAAGCGCGTCCTGGACCCAGAGGACATCGCCAAGATGATTGAGATACTGGACAGCGCCGGGGCCCGTCAGACCTCCCAGGCCAAGGCCCAAGAGCTGGTTGATCAAGCCCTGGCCGGACTGGACGGCGTTTCACAGGAGGGGAAGGACGCCTTGGCGAGTTTGGGCCAATGGGCAGCCGCGGGAGGGCGTTGATGGCGAAACGCAGACTGGACCAGCTTGATGTGGCGGGTAAAAAGGTACTGGTCCGGGTCGACTTCAACGTGCCCATCGATCAGGGTATCGAAGGCATCTCACTCTATGACCAACGCCTGCGGGCCACATTGCCGACCATCAGATACCTCATCGATCAGGGCAGCAAGACCGTTCTCTGCTCCCACCTGGGCCGGCCCAACGGAGAAGTTGTCGAAGGACTGCGTCTGGCCCCCGTCGGCGACCGGCTGGCCATGCTTCTGGAGCGGCCGGTGAAGAGCCTGACTGAGGTAACCGGCCCCGTCGTGGCCGAGGCCGTTTCTCAGATGTCCCCAGGTGATGTGGTGCTGCTGGAGAACCTCCGTTTCCACCCCGGCGAGGAGAAGAACGACGGCGTCTTCGCCTGTGAGCTGGCCGACACGGTGGACTGCTTCGTGATGGACGCCTTCGCCGTGGCCCACCGCGCCCACGCATCCACAGACGGCATCACCAAGTTCCTGCCCTCGGCCATGGGGCTCCTGGTCCAGCGGGAAGTGGAGGCCCTGGGCAAGGCCCTGGAATCACCGGAGAAACCCCTGGCGGCGCTGCTTGGCGGGGCCAAGGTCAGCGATAAGATACTGCTATTGGACAACCTGCTGGATAGCCTGGATCACCTGTTCATCGGAGGCGGCATGTGTGTGACATTCCTGAACGCGCTGGGCTACTTGACCGGAGATTCCAGGGTCGAAGAGGACCGCCTGGACTTCGCCCGGGAGATCATGGCCCGGGCCGAAGCGTCCAACATCAAAGTGCATCTGCCCGAATACGTGGTCATCGCCAATGAGTTTGCCGCCGACCCCGGCGAGACCGACGTCATGCACGTCGGCGACGTCCCCGACGGCTGGTACATCATGGACATCGCGCCGTCATCGGCAAAAGACTTCGCCGAGGGGCTGAAGAAGTGCAAGACCATCATCTGGAACGGCCCCATGGGCGTCTTCGAGATGCCCAGGTTCAGTCATGGCACCCGCACGGTGGCCGAGGCCATCGCCGGACTCAGCGGCGTAACGACCGTGGTCGGCGGCGGCTCGACTGCCGAGGCAGTAGAAGAACTGGGCCTGATGGACAAGATGACCCATGTATCGACCGGCGGCGGCGCGTCCCTTGAGTTCCTAGAAGGGAAGGAGTTGCCCGGCATCGCGGCGTTGCCGGACGCTTAGGTGATAAGCTTTAGGCCGAGGAAATAACCAGTGATCGATGTAGAAGAACTACGAGATTGTTACACCAAAACGCCGTCCAAGATCGTGTTGTTGGTTGCCGACGGTCTGGGCGGACTGGCCCATCCGGACACCGGCAAATCGGAGCTGGAAACCGCGCACATCCCCAACCTGGACGCCCTGGCCCAGAAGAGCGCCTGCGGGTTGACCACACCGGTGTTGCCAGGCGTGGCCCCCGGCAGCGGCCCCGGCCACCTGGCCCTCTTCGGCTACGACCCGTTGAAACACCAGATCGGACGCGGGGCGCTGGAAGCCCTAGGGATCGAGGTGGAACTGGCGCCGGGTGACGTGGCGGCCAGGGGCAACTTCTGCACCGTTGACGGCGATGGCCTGCTCACCGACCGCCGGGCCGGCCGGATACCAACCGAACTCAGCGCGCCCATCTGCGAACGGCTGGACCGCATCGAGATTCCGGGTGCGCAGGTGGACGTTTTCTCCGTTCAGGACTACCGCTTTGTCC
>JACZXN010000452.1 GCA_022571575.1 Chloroflexota bacterium
ACTTCGTTCCTCCTCTCCCCTTGAGGGAGAGATTGGAGTGAGGGGCATTGTCCTATTCTGGCCTTTTGCTCAAATGCGAAAGGAAACCTTTACCCCCGGCGCGGGTCTTGCTGTTGGTAGCCGGCGATATCTGGTACGGAACCGGTACGCAGTTCGGCGCCGGCCATCTGCTCTAATATCTTCACCACCGACGGGTAGCCGTCCTGCCCCCATCCCTGAGCCTGGGCCCGCTTGAAAAACTCGTCGGCGATGGCCCCCATGCGCGACGGAGCGCCGGCCTCCCGGGCCATTTGGCAGGCCAGGTCCAGGTCTTTGGCCACGATATCCAGGCTGCCGCCGGAACCGAACGATCCGTCGAAGACGGCCCGGGGTATGTTTTCAAAGGTGCGGCTGGCCCCGGCGCTCACCGGCACGATCTGGGCCAGGGTGTTTAGGTCGATGCCCGCCTTGGCGCCGATGAGCAACCCTTCGGCGGCGGTGATGAAATTACAGTAACCCAGGTACTGGGTCACCAGCTTGGCCACGCAGCCGGTGCCCGTCCCGCCTACGTAGAATATGTTGCTGCCCATATTTTCCAGCACCGGCAGGTATTGGTCAAAGACCGCCCGGTCTCCGCCGACCATGATGGTCATGCCCGGAGGCCGTCCGCTGACCGGGGCATCTAAAACGGGGACGCCCTTTTGCCGGCACACATCGGCCAACCGGCGTAAGACGGTGGGGGAATTGCTGGTCATGTCTATGATGGCGCTGCCCTGGCTCAGGCCCGCCAAAGCGCCGGTTTCGGGATGAAGCAGGACTTCTTCCACCGCCGCGGGGGTGGGCAAGGAAGTGAACACCACCTGGCTGCCCTGGGCCACGTCTATCGGGCGGCCGGCCCAGGTGGCGCCCTGCTCGCACAGGTCGGTGGTGGCCTCCCGGTTCAAGTCATTGACGGTGACCTGGTGCCCGGCTTCCAGCAGGCATTTCACCATGGGATTGCCCATGGTGCCGGTTCCGATGAATCCCAGCCGCATGATCGGTCTCCCTTTAGTGTTTCCCCACGTTTCGCTCGATACCTGGTTGGGGACTGGCGGTCATTTGGTTCCGTTGCGGCCCCGCCCGTTCTTCTTGGGTTTGGCGGCGGGCCTTCCGGAGTTTGAGGCCGGCTTTATAGAATCCCAGGTATCGGCGTCCATCAGTTGGGACCATCTTTGGTAAAAAGCCCGCTGATTCGCCTCGGTGATGCCGCCCGTGATGGACCCGGGGACTTGGTGATCCGGCCCCTTCAGCCCCAGCCCCATCTCGTAGTTGTAGGGGTGCCGCCGGGCGATGGTCCCGCTGCTGGCCAACTGGGCATAATTCCAGTTCTCCATGTCGTCCTGCTCGGTCATACCGCCGGGCCCCGAGTAGCGGATGTAGTAGTGGCGCAGGACATCCTTCACCTCTTCGGGCGCATCCTTGTCCACCAGGAACCACCGCCAAGCCTCGGTCTTATCCGGCCCCCGGGGGTGCCACACGGCGATGGAGCGGGGTTGCCGCGCCAGGTAGGAAATATTGGGGAACACGTTTCCCACCAGACCCAAAAGCCGGGCTTGTTCACCCAAACGCCGCTTACGGTCCTCAAATGCCTTCCGGAAGTATTCTTCAACAACGGGATTGTTCTGGTAGGCCGGAGTGTAGGGAGCTTCCTGGGACTGGTAATGGCAAACGGCGGCGTGGCCCAGTTCGGGGAATGCGGCGTTCAACCGGGGCGCCGTGGCCCGTTCCGAGGTGTCCCGGCGTCCCTGGCCGCTGGGACCGATGCCCACCATGTCCACCGACCGGTGGCTGATGTTGTGGTAGCTGTCGCCGCTAAAGTTCTCGGCCGGGAACTTCCAGTTGCAGGGTATCAACCATTTCTGAACGCCGCCGATGATCTCGGAGCCGCCTTCACTGCCGTCCCAACAGTCCAGCGACAGGTCCAAAAACATCGTGAAGTCTCCCAGGTATTCTTGGAACGGCGGGGCCGATGCATCCCAGGTGGCCCAGATGCTGCCTTTGTAGTTCTCCAGTTGGGCGACTTCCACCAATCCCCACTTGGACTTGTCCAACTCTTCGTGGTAGGCGTCCTTGAAGTAGGGCACCCCCACCAGTTTG
>JACZXN010000453.1 GCA_022571575.1 Chloroflexota bacterium
CATGCCGCTGAAACCGATGGACGCGGCGAAGCTGTGGCTCTCGGCGAACTCCCTGACGCCCTCGCCCGGAAAGCCCACAATGATATCGGTGGTTATTCCGGCGTCCGGGACCCTCTCCCGCACCAACTCCACTGTCTCCGCGAACCGGGCGGTGTCGTAGCGCCGCCGCATGGACCGCAATATGGTGTCGCTGCCGCACTGGAGCGGGATGTGGAAGTGGGGACAGAGGCGAGGGTCCTGCCACAGGTCCAACAGTCCGGGGGTGATCTCCTGGGCTTGTAGCGAGGACACCCTGAGCCGGTCGATGGTGGTTTCGGCCAGGATACGCGCTATCAGGTCATGCAGACCGGTGCCGGGTAGGTCGAAACCATAGGTGCCCAATTGGGTTCCGGTCAACACCGCCTCCCGGCACCCAACCCGGCCGTTGATCTCGGCGATGATCTCCTCGGGCGGGATGCTCCGTTCCCGGCCCCTCACTTTGGGCACGATGCAGTAGGCGCAGACCTGGTCGCACCCCTCCTGAATCTTAATCATCGCCCGGCTGCGCCCCAGCGCCACAGGCGCGTTTTCTGGGGTGGTTTTCGCGGAACGGTCTGGGTTGATGTTGAGCCTAGCGGCAACTATGGAAACCAAACTCGGCTTGTCGCGGTTGTCCAGGACTAGGGAGACGGCTTCCATGGCGGAGAGGTCGTCCTTGGCCCGTTGGGCGTAGCAGCCGGTGGCCACCACCAGGGCGTCCGGGTTGGCGCGGCGGGCGCGGCGCAGGTACTGGCGGGCCTTGGCATCGGAGGTCGAAGTCACGGTGCAGGAGTTCAGCACCACCACGTCGGCCTGGGCGGCGGACCTGATGACGGTGAAGCCGGCCTGTTGGAACTGCCGGGCCAAGACCTGGCTATCGGCCTGGTTCAGCTTGCAGCCGTGGGTGTGGATGGCGACGGTGGGAGCGTCTGGCGGGCGGTCCGGGTTCATCTTTGAGGACCGCCGTCCATCTCTTCCAACTCGTCCGGTCCGTCCAGGTCCCCCTGGAGCAGTTGACTGAGCAGGTCGCCGCCGGGAGCCAGGTCCCAGAGCCGTTCGACGGCCCCGGTGACATCCTCCAGGATCGCCACCAGATGGTCGGCCCTGATGCGGGACTCGCGTACCCTATCGGCGGTGTCGCCGAAGGCCGCCAGCTTGGCGAAGGCCTCCCGTATCCGCCGGTCCCGGTTCTCTTGGCCCAATTCTTGGGCATAGTCCTCAACGGCTTTCAGTCCGTTGTCCAACTCCCGGCCCCGGCCCAGGGCCACGCCCTTCACCGCCAGCGTCAGGCTGCCCCACAGTAATTCTTCGCAGCGCAGCCAGCGGCCCTGGCGTATCTCATCCAGGGCGTCTTGGAGCAACCGCAGGCTCTGGCCCCGGTAGCGCACCAAGCGGTCCTCGTCTTTCCTGTTTAAGTCAGGTAGGTCTGGCATCGGTTTCTTGATTACGATTTTACCACCGGGCCGGGTTCACGAAGAACGCCGTACAACTCCCTGTGGCGGGATCTGGAACGGTGGCACCAGGTTGGGTATGGGCACTTCGATCAGCACCGGCCCGCTTTCTTTCAGGGCGTCCCGCAGCGCGGGGCCCAATTCTTGGTGCCCGGATAGCTTGACGCCGATGGCGCCGTAAGACTCGGCCAGCTTGGCGAAATCGGGGTTGTGGATACGGGTGCCGATGATCCGGCCCCCGAAGCGGTTCTCCTGGTCGGCGTAGGACGCTCCGAATGACTCGTTGTTGAAGACGATGGTCACCACGTTCAGTCCCTCCTGGACCGCGGTGGCCAATTCGCTGGAGGCGAAGCCAAAGCCCCCGTCGCCGGAGGTGGCGACGACCTGACGGTTGGGGTTGCCAACCTTGGCGCCCAGGGCCGTGGGGAAGGCGAATCCCAGGGTGGCGAAATACCCCGAGGTCAGGTAGGACCGGGGTGAGAGCACGGGGAAAGCCAGGTGGCTCCAGTACCCGATCTCGGTGGTCCCGGCCACCATGATGGCGTCATCGTCCAGTTCCTGCCTCAGGGTCTTGATTATCTCCACCTGGAGCGGGGCCATGGCCTGAATCTCATCGCTGGTGGCGTTCTTGATGGCGTCCAGGTC
>JACZXN010000454.1 GCA_022571575.1 Chloroflexota bacterium
TAACGCGGGGATATCTTAAAGACGATTTCCAAGGATTACCACCTTCAAAACGCCCTTGGCAACCCCCCCTTGCCAAACATCCGCGCCCCTACGCCGGTGAAAAGGCAACCCGTTGCGCCTCTACAGCACCGCCTCGGCCACCCGTTCCAGGGCTTCATGGGCCGACTTCTCGTCGGTGGTGTTCAGCATGTGGACCACCCGGTCGGCCCCGGCCTCGAAGAACCGCCGGTTCATCTCCCGGTCCTGGGGAGCGTCCCACATGGTGATGTTCAACACCGAGGCGTCCCGGCCCCGCTGGGTCATCAGTTCCTCGATGTGTTTGCGGGCCCCGGTCAGCTTGCCCGGGTCCTGATACTGGGAGGTGTTGCGGGCCCGGGGCAGCCATCCGTCGCCGTAATCGGCGATGCGCCGGGCGGCGCTCGCCAACTCGCCACCCACGAAGATGGGCGGATGGGGCTTCTGCACCGGCTTGGGGGAACACACCAACGGCGGGAAATCGATGTACTCGCCGTGGAACTCGGTGACGTCGGTGGTCCACAGCTCCTTCATGACGCTCACGTATTCCCGGGTCTGTTTCCAGCGGTGGGCGAAGTCCACTCCCAGTATCTCGGACTCGCCCCTGAGCCAGCCCGCGCCGATGCCGAAGAGGAACCGGCCGCCGGAGATCTGGTCCAGAGTGGCCACCTCTTTGGCCAATCGGATGGGGTTGCGCTCCGGCACCAGACAGATGCCGGTCCCCAATTTTATCTTCTCGGTGACGGTGGCGGCCCCGGCCAGGAACAACAGCGGATCGACGATATGGTTGATGACGCCCTCGGTGTAGGCCCGGGGCACCCCGCCCTGACGTCCGGTGGCGGGAGCAACCTTGAAGTCGATGGGGATTATGCCGTGCTCCGGGGCCCACAGGGACTCGAAGCCCAGTTCCTCAACCTTCCGGGCCAGGCCGATGGTGTTGAAATCGTGCCGGGTCATCAACAGCGCGATGCCGATGTTCATGGCTATCCTCCGCGGATCAATGGGAGTGGGTCAATGGGCATGGAGCTAAGGGCGTGAGTGTGCGGGTCGCTGTGGAGGCCAAACGAGAGGCTGGCTCCAAACCGCCTTCGTGGGGTGTTGGGTCTCTCCATGGTGTCCACGGGGAGCCGAATCAAAAGCCCTCCTCTACGCCGCGGCAAAGGAGGACTTCCGGAACCCGATCGGCACGTGCCTGGTATGTGTCCGGTGGGTGCTTGGCACGTGATGCAAGCGCGGACAGGTCGCGGTAAATGCTAGGGGAATAGTTGCTCGCCGGTGTCGGCGTCCACAACCGTGATCGCCGCCACCGGGCAGTTCTCGGCGGCCTCCAAGATCAGTTCCTCGGTGTCGCCGTCGGGGTTGGCGGACACTGCCTGCCGTTCGTCGTTCAACTCAAAGGCCTTGGTGGCGATGGTGATGCACATTGCGTTGCCCACGCAGATGTCGTGGTCAACGGACACCTGAATCTTTCTGGCCATGGTTCACCTCGCGGATAGAGCGTTGAGGCTCAGAAAGGTTGTCTGAAATTCCAGGCTGCTCCGCCGGATCGAATGTCGGGCGGCCGTGCCTGGAAGCCAGCCAACCTATCAGGATGGGCGCATTCTATCAGCGGGGTAATGGGCGGTCAACCATGCGCCAAAACCGGAACATCAGCCTTTCCCGGGAGCCGGTGACACCGCCCCGATACTCCGGGCGTATTCCTTCAACTCATCGGCCAGTTCGTGGACGTCCACCTGCTCCCTGTCCTTCAGCAGGGCCTTGGTCCGGGGGTTGCCGTGATTGGTGGTGCTGAAGATGTTTTGGAGGTCTTCAGATAGAAAATCGACCAAGCCGCCGTCGCCGTCGCCGTCGCCGTCTGCCGGTGTGTCCGGGAAGGCTTCCACCATGGTGTGCACCATCGGTCCATTGGCCGGCCGTGGCGGGGTGGTCCCGGTCTCGGTGGACCCGTCAGCCCCTGATGTCGTCTCCACCGGGCCGTCTGATCCAATCTCAAGGGCTCCCGCCTCAGCAGAGACGGACCCTTCCGGTGAAGGGGCCGCGGCCGGCTCGTCGGCGTCCCATCGGCCAAGTTCATGGCTCTCCTCAGGCCGGACGAC
>JACZXN010000455.1 GCA_022571575.1 Chloroflexota bacterium
TGGTAGCCTATCTTTTGGACACGATTGGGTGGCAGGCCACCTTCACCACCGTGGGCCTGGCTGGCACCGGAATCATGCTCTTGGTCTTCCCGCTGATCCGGAGCAAGCCGGCGGACATCGGCATCCTGCCTTTCGGGGCGGCGAGCGACGGGTCCGAAGATCGGCCCAGGGATAGGTCCATGGAGGCCCTTCGCCTCAAGGTGTTCAACCAGCACATGCGGCAGACCCGTGCGTTTTGGAACCTTCCCATCATCCACGCCTTGGGTTGCGCCGGGATGGGGATCGTGCTCATCTACGTGATCCCTTTGGCGGTGCAAGAAGGGCTTGGGCTGTCGGCGGCGGCGCTGATCATCACCATCATCTCTCTGGTGAGCATCACCAGCAGGCTTGGTGCGCCGGTGTTGGCCGAGGCTTTTGGCCCCAGGAAGGTCATGGCCGCCAGCTTGGTTATCCAGTCTCTAACGGTGCTCATCCTGTTATGGGCCCACGATCCCTGGGTCTTTTACCTATTTGCCGCCGCGTTCGGAGTGGGGTTCGGCGCGGAGTGGACCGGATATATAGAGATCAACCGCCGGTACTTTGGCGACGGCCCCATGGGAACTTGTTACGGGTGGCAGATGACCGGCGCGTTCGCCGGTCATGCGGTGACGACGTTCCTGGCCGGCCTGGTCATCTACGTAACCGGCTCCTTCTATCCGGTGTTCGTGCTTTCGGCGATCTTCAGCGCCGCCGGATTACTGGTCATCGCCTCTCTGGAGAGCACCTCCCAGGTGTTGATCCCCGATTGGGAGGACGCGCTGCCGCCTGAGGCCCGGAGCAACTTTGTGCCCGGAGTCGCCGCCGGAGACGACTGATGTCTTGGAGCGCTGGGCTGCGGTCTGTACTTATCATCACAGATCCCTATGATATTGACTTAGCAATATTCTAATCACGCCGGTTAACCGGCGTGATTGTTTTTAGGGAAAGGGGAATTGGTCCTCGCCTCCAAGCCCAAGCTCGGTTTCCCGGCCGGCAAGTTGCCGTTTGGCATCCACTATAGCTGGGTCATCGTTGGGATCTTGGCCACGGTCCAGATCTTCGCCAGCTCCATCAGCATGGCCGCCGGGATCATGGTCCCGCCCCTGAACGACGCCGAGGGAGACTTCGGCTGGGGCCTGGGCACCATCGGCGCGGTCATCGCCAGTTATTACTTCTTCGGCGCGATCTACGCTCCGATCACCGGTTGGCTGGGCGACCGCTACGGCTCCCGCTGGATGCTCTTCGCCGCCGCCATCATGTACCTGATCAGCATGTTTCTGCTGGGACAGGTCACCGAGGTCTGGCACTTCTTCATCTTCTTCGGCGTGCTGCTGTCCCTGACACAATCGCTGGCCATGGTGCCATTGATGGCCGCCGTCAGCGGTTGGTTCCGCCGCCACTTGGGGCTGGGAGTGGGGATACTCTGGGGCGCGGGCGGGATCGGCACTGGCATCATGGCCCCCCTGATGGGCGGCTTCATCGAGGCCCTGGGCTGGCAGGCCACTTTCATGATCATCGGAGCGGTGGGTGGAGGGATCATGCTCGCCATGGTCCCCTTCATGCACAGCAAACCGGCGGACCTGGGGATACAGCCCTACGGCGCCAGGGCCACCGACCCGCCACTGGTCCTGAGGGACAAGACGGCGGACCGGCTGCGTCAGAAAGTGTTCAACCAGCACACCCGCCGCACCAAGCCTTTCTGGAACTTGCCGCTGGTCCACGGCCTGGGCTGCGCCGGACACGGCACCATCCTGATCTACGTGATTCCCATGGCCTTCGAGCGAGGGGTTTTCACATCGCTGGCGCAGGCGGGAATCATCCTGACGATCATCTCCTTGGTCAGCGTCATCAGCCGGGTCGTAACCCCGATCATGGCGGAGACGTACGGCACCCGCAGGATGATGGCCGCCAGCCTGACCATCCAGGCGTAACTGTCTTCATGCTCTTCTGGGCCCAAGACCTTTGGTCGTTCTATCTGTTCGCGGCGGTATTCGGCATCGGGTTCGGCGGTGAGTGGACGGGGTCTCTGGTCATCAACCGGCAGTATTAATGCGATGGCCCCATGGGCACGATCTACGGATGGCCGGCGACCGG
>JACZXN010000456.1 GCA_022571575.1 Chloroflexota bacterium
CGGGCGTCGATGGGTCCATGAGCGATGAGGCCGGGCTGATTTTGTTGGCAACGGGTCTGCATCGCAGCGCCATGAAGGCGGCCAAAGGCCCGGT
This sequence comes from Chloroflexota bacterium, assembly GCA_022571575.1. The sequence goes on from JACZXN010000456.1 coordinate 95, forward strand.
TCAAGGCTAGTGTCAAAGACCGCTACCGGTCCCGGCGCCCCGCTCCGGGGTCCACCCTGGATCCGGGACGGCGTTAAATAGACCAGCCATCATCAAAAGACATCACCCCTAATCACGGTGCCCTCCTCTAAGACCTAACTTCGCCGGGTAGGGAGTATTGGAGGGGGGCACTTTTAAAGCAAGGCTTTCCGGGGCGAAGACCATTGGGGCGGCAACCCCGGCCCGTGAAATACCGGAGGCCCTGGAGCGATATACGCGAAATGGTACTGGACGAACAGTAGCTTGCGGCAGAGGGGGCGTTTGCTGGTCCGGACACACACAAACGGAGGAAAGTATCGGCACGCGCAGACCAACCGCCGCACGCTGACCCAGTCGGAGGACTACCTTAATGCAAAAGGCCTTATTCATCGGCGCCGATCCACAGGTGGCGGAGATCGTCAGATTGGGGATCTGTCTTCGTTGGCCCCAGGTGATTCCAACGGTGGCCACCACCGGCACCAGAGGGCTGGAACTGATCAGGGAAGAATCACCAGACCTGGTGCTGCTCAAGCCCGATCTGCCGGATAAATCTCTACCCGAGGTGATACGGGAGTTACGTGAATTCTCCGATGTTCCACTGGTTGTGTTGAACCATCAATCCAACGAATTGGAGCCCGTGACCGCCCTGGAAGCGGGAGCGGACGAGTATATTCAACTTCCCTGTGAACTATCGGAAATAACCTTCAAAATCTGGAGCCTGATGCGGCGGACCGAAGGGCGCAAAGCAGGTGAGACCGGGGAACTGTTGATCGGCGGGGACGTGAGGGTCGATCCCTCGACCCACGAGGTGTACCTGCAGGGCCGCAAGGTGTCTTTGACGCCCGCGGAGTTCCAACTGACCTACCTCTTGGTCAAAAATAATGGCGCGGTGGTCTCACGGGCGGAGATCGAGAAGGCGCTGGCGAAGGCGGGATTCGGCGCCGCCGGCTCGGTGAAACAACATATCATGCGACTGCGGCGCAAGTTCGGCGACAACGCGAAAAACCCCAATTGGTTCGCCAATGTTCCGGGCGTCGGTTACCGTTTTATCGGAGGGTCGGAAAACAACTCCCGTAAAGCGGCCTAACGCCGCCGGCGGGTCAATGAAAAAATATCGAACATAATCGTGACGGGATGGCTGAGACGGTCCGCGGTTCCTGGAATCCAGGCCGGTCCAGCCCGTCCCCGTCTTGGTACTAGCCAGTAATCCGCGGCGGCAACGCACCTATTTTTATTCCATTCCTAACTCGCCACCGCGGGCCCTGATATCCACCATATCGTTGGGAAGATGTGGGAGGGAACCTGGCCGCCGCCGAGTTTAAATTATTCTTTCAAGATGGCGGCGGCGGGCCAGGTTATCAAAACAAATAACCGGATGGTCCACCATGGAGCCAGAGGCCGTGGAGATGGTCGAGGTCCTGGCCCATGGGCCTGGGGTGGCGGTCACGGCATCGGTCACCAAGGTGTTCGGCCCGTGTCCCCTGGGGTTGATGCCGGGCAACACCTGGCGGATCGGCCCGGATGGGAGTCTATCCCGGCCAATGTGCCGTCCCGGCGCCACCGCCCTAAGCGGGTTGTTCCAGATGGCCAACGGCGACGCCATGGCCGGTCGGCGGGTTGCGATTGTGTGATCGCCGGGCGGGGGAGGTGACTTTTACCGTGCGGGAGCCGGTGTAGGCGCCCGGGCGGGAAACAATCCCAATCCTGGTCAATCGATGGCCGGCGCCCGTCATGCGCCGGCTGTTTCTGTTTCCCGCCGGTGTCTCTGGGCAAACCGGCGGACGGCCACCAACGCCCATAACCCTTCGATCACCGTGATGGGGTAAACCTCCGCCAGCCCGCTGTAGAGAGAGGTCAGCGCCGACCCAAAGGCGAAGACCAGCACCAACCACTTGGACCGGTCCTCCGCCCAATAGGAAAGGAACATGATGGTCACGGCGATGGCGCCGAATAGGGTCAACATCTGCGGTCTATCGCCCCTTCCTAGGCGCTG
>JACZXN010000457.1 GCA_022571575.1 Chloroflexota bacterium
CGGCGCTTTCTCGAAGATAGGCGTCGGCCGAGCGCCAGGTGGCCTCGGCTTCGCCGATCAAACGCTGGGTGGTGGTTTGATCTTGCAGCACCGTGGTGGATCGAAGGGGAGTTTTTTCGGTGGCGAGTTCGATGGCCTTCTTCAAGGCGGCGCGGGCGACGCCCAAGGCTACCGTGGCGAACCCCGAGCCAAAGAGCAACGTCCTTGGAATGACGTAGATCGGGCCGTTTTCCCGGCAGGGGTCGCCCTGGGAGTAGGTCCGGTGGTTGGGGATGAACACGTCTTCAAGCTCGAAGCTGAAACTGCCGGTGCCCCGAAGGCCGTTGACCTGCCATAGGTCGACGAAATTCACGCCTTTCTTGGGCAGCAGCATGATCCGCATCTCCGGCCTGCCCCCGGATCCAGCGAGGCCGGCGGAACCACCGTCCGTTTTCACCACCGGCGTCAGCGCCGCGATCCAGGTGGCATGGGTGCTGCCGCTGCTGAAATCCCAGTGGCCGCTGAGCCGGTAACCGCCATCGACGGGAATCGCTTTGGCCGAAGAGCTGGGAGGACCGTTGGTCACCACCGCCCGCTCTTCGCCCCAGATCTCACGGGCGGTCTCCTCCGGCATCCTGACGCAGTCGGTGGAGAAAACGTTGTTTTGGTTGATGCACCAGGCGGTGCTTGCGTCCACCTCCGCGAAAACCTCCAGGATGCGGCGAAAATCGGGGTGGGGGAGCTCCGCGCCGCCCAAGGAGCGGGGCAGAAGGAGCCGGAAAAACCCTTTGCCGGCCATCTCTCCGGCAAGCTCCGCCGGGATCTGCCGGTCCGCGTCGATGCGATCGGCTTGGGCCGCCACGCGAACGGCCAGCTCGCGGGCGGCATCAAGGTAATATTCGATGTCTTGGCTCATCACTTGCATTGTTTGTCCCGTCTCTCGATATAAAACAGATTGGCGATACCGGAGGGCAGTTGCATGGCTGCGGCGGTTTCACCGGCGGCCATTATAGCCTAATGATGAGATATCAGGGCTAATGTATTATTGTCTCCGTCTCCCAGCCGACGGGAAAATGAAGCTTGGCAGCCAGCAGCTAAAACCCCCAGGTCTTACCGAACTCTACCCGTGCGGCCAGTTGCCCGGTGAAGGTCGAGGCGTCTTGCAGGGCCAGGTACACGGCGCAAGGGCCTACCTCCGCCGGGTCCACCCGTTCGTGCCAGTCCCGCTGGGTCCACGGTATCGCGGCGGAGCCTTCGCTTTTCAGGCTGCCGGGGCTGAGGATGTTGACGGCGATATTGTGCTCCCTAACCTCTTCGGCCAAACACAGGCTGAACATCTGCACCGCGGCTTTGCTGGAGCTGTAGAGCACCCCGCCGCCTTGCATCGGGTCGGTTGCCATCCGGGAGCCGATGTTGATGATGCTGCCCCGCCGTTGTCCGATCATGGTGGGCAAGACGGCCCTGGAGCACAGGTAGGGGCCGGTGACGTTCACCAGCATGACCTGGTCCCACCGCTTGGGGTCTATCTCCAAGATGGACTCTCCCAGCACCATGGCGCCGGCGTTGTTGAACAGGACGTCGATGCGGCCGTAGCGCTCCACCACCCGGCGGACCATTTCCTCCACCTGTTCCTCGTCGGTGACGTCGCACTCCACCGGGAAAACCTCTCCCCCGGCGCTTTGAATGGCTTGGGCCGTCTCGCCGATAGTCCCGGACAGCCCGGTTGGAGATTGGCTGCGGGCGCAGATGACCACCGAGGCCCCTTCCCGGGCGTATTCCTTGGCGACGGCCCGTCCCAGTCCTCTGCTGGCGCCGGTGACGATGGCGACCAGTCCGTTCATTCTAGGCATGACGAATCCTTGGATCGGTTTGGGCGAAGTCCGGCGGTTCTACCGGCGCTTCCCCAATCTGAAAAACCCCTTGAGTTTGTCCACCAGCAACCGGCGCTTTAGCTTCTGGAACGCCAGGGTGATGGGTATGCCTTTGGGACAAACGGCCGTGCATTCAAAGATGGTGCGGCAACTCCAGACGCCCTGCTTCCCGCCCAATACGGCCAGACGTTCATCGGTCGTTCGGTCCCGGCTGTCCTCCACCAAGGCAAAGGCTCGGTTGACGGCCGCC
>JACZXN010000458.1 GCA_022571575.1 Chloroflexota bacterium
AAGGTCATTCCGTCGGCATAGGGGCCTCGTTCCTTGATGTCGATGGATGCAACTGACATGGTTCACCTCAGGGGCGGTTATAGAACCGTTTCTGGGTCCACTTCCAGGTCGGGCGGCGGGTCTTCGCCGGCGAACTCCCGCCACCAGGCGGCGAAGTTGGCCTCTCCGTGCTTTTCCTTCAGCCGGGCCAGGTGGGCCTTGGCCTGGACCAACACCGCCAGGTTGTTGCTCTCGGCCAGTTGGTAGGTGCGTCCGGCCCAGAGCAGAGCGCCGGGAATGTCGTCCCGTTGTTCGGCCACCATGCCCAGTTGGCCGTAGGTGCGGCAGACGCGGTTCAGGTCTTGGACCTCCTCGAAGATGTCCCGGGCCTGGCCGTACCAATCCTCGGCTTTGTCCAGTTCCTTCTGCTCGTGGAACAGCACGCCCAACTGCCGGCATTCGTCGCCCTCGGACCGCCGGTCGCCCACCTTCTGCCACTTCTCAATGGCCATCAGGTACCAGTGCTCGGCGTCATCGACAAACATCTCCCGGGCCTGCTCGACCAGTCCCAGATGGTGGAACTCGATGCCCATCTGGGCGTCGTTGCCCATGCGGTCGCTGAGGCTCAGCGCCTGCTCGTACCAGTTCTGGGCCTCGTCGAACTGGAACTGGGCGTGACAGAGGGTGCCCAGGGAATGGTAGACCAGTACCGCGGTCTCCTCGTCACGGTTCTCCTCCAGTATCTCCCGGGCCCGCTGGTACCAACTGGCGGCCTCGTCGTACTCGAACTTGTACTGGGAACACAGGCCCAGAGAGCGGTAGTCCTTGACCATCTCCTCGGCGTCGTCGATCCGCTGGTGTATCTCCAACGCCTTGCCGAACCACTCCTTGGCCTCCGTGTAGCGGCGGCGGTACTGGCAGACCAGGCCCAGGCCGTAGTAGTCGTCGGCCACCGGCTCCTGGTCTTCGCCGCCCTCGATGATGGCCAGCGACTGGGTGAAAAGGCCCTCGGCCTCTTCCAACTGCCAGCGGTTCTGGGCCACCTGACCCATCTGGTGGAAGACCGCGGCGGTGCGGGGGTCGGTCTCGCCGTCCTCCCTGCCCGATAGGTATTCGAGGAGCTGCTTGTTCAGGGCGTCGGCCCGGTCGAACTCCTTGGTCTCGATGCACTCGCTGGCCTCGGTGCCCATCAGGTACAGCCACAGATCGATGCCTCCGGTCTGCTCCGCTTCCTCGGCCGTTGCGCCCGCCGATTCGAGCAACTGACGGCGCAGGCGGCGCAGCTCCGGGTATCGTTTCTGCATGCGGAAGACCTGGGCCAGGGGTTGGACCAGTAGTTGGGCGTTCTCCCACTGGCCGGCCTCCAGCGATAGGGCCAGCGCCTGGGTGATGTTCCCCTCCTCGGCCAGGATGGCGGTGGTGCCGGCGTCCTGGTTCTCGTAGAGGGTCTCCATGAAATAGTCGGCGGTGTCGGCGTAGACCCGGACGATCTCCTGTTCCAGTTGCTGGATGGCGCTCTGGCTGAACTGGCGGTAGAGGCTGCGCCCGTAGAACCAGGGCAGCGATGGGTGGATCTGGTAGACGCTGGGGGTGATGGGCTCCAGGAACCCGCTGCTGCGGGCGGTGCGGAGCAGGGTGCGGGTGGCGCCCCAGCCCAGTTGCTCGCCCATCACCGACCGGTAGACCTGCTCCTGAGTGATGTGGGTCAGGATGTCCATCATCACGCGGTTGCGGAACAATGACAGGAAAGGCAGGTGCACCCGGCTGCGGTGGGACATCCGGCTGAAGGCATGGTCCATCACCACGGTGAGGTAGGCGGGGCGGCCTTCTTCGTCGGGGCCCGGTTGGTGCTGTTCCAGTTCGGACCTGAGCTCACCCACCAGGACCGAGGCCGGGACCTCTTTCAACAGAGGCAGAGCGATCTCCATGGCCAGGGGGTGGCCGTCCACCAATTCCAGAATCTCCAGGTACTCGGGACCCAGGCGCATGGGGTCGGCCCCGGCCTCCTCCAACAAACGGGTGCCAAAGACGATGCGGTCTGACTGGCCTAGTCCTCCCAGCCGGTAGGCGCCATGGGGCACGGTGAGCCACGGCTCCTGGTTCCGGCGGCTGACC
>JACZXN010000459.1 GCA_022571575.1 Chloroflexota bacterium
ACCAGCTCCGGGAGCCGCAGCATGGCGCGGATCAAGTCAAGCTCGCTGGGGTGGGTCAGCAGCCTGACGTCGCCGTTGCGCCAGTCGATGTTCCGCTCCCTGGCCAGACTCAAGATGCTGGCGTTGCGGGCGTGGGCGTACTGCACGTAGTAGACGGGGTTCTCGGAAGACTCCTTCTTGGCCAACTCCAGGTCGAATTCCATCTGGGTTGACGGAGTCCGGGCCAGGAAGAAGAAACGGCAGGCGTCCCGGCCGACCTCTTCGACCAATTCCCGCAGCATCACGAAGTCTCCGGTGCGTTTGGAGGCCCGCACCACCTCGTCCCCACGGCGCAGCGTCACCATCTGGGAGATGAGCACGGTAAGGCGGCCGGGTTCGATACCCAATGCCTGGACCGCCGACTTCATCCGGGGGACGTGACCCTGATGGTCGGCGCCCCAGATATTCACCACGGCGTCAAAGCCACGGCTGATGAACTTGTTGTAGTGGTAGGCGATGTCTGAAGCGAAGTAGGTCGGCTCCCCCGAGGACCGGACCACCACGTTGTCTTTGTCATCGCCCAGCATGGTGGAGTTGAACCACAGTGCGTTGTCGCGCTCCGACAGGTAGTCATTCTTGCGGAGGAGATCGAGAGCGGTGTCATACTCGCCCTCCTGGTACAGGGTGCGCTCGCTGAACCAGACGTCGAACTCCACTCCGATCCCGGCCAGGTCATCTTTGATAACGGCCACCATCTTCTCGCGGCCGATGTCCCCGATCTCTTTCAGGGCCTGGGCTTCATCCTGGTCAAGGAAACGGGAGCCCTCCGAATCGGCGATCTCCTTGGCCAGGTCGATGATGTACTCGCCCATGTAGCCGTTGGCCGGCATCTCCGCTTCCCGGCCCAGAGACTCCTTGTAACGGGCCAGGACCGACCCGTAGAACGCCTGCATCTGGCTGCCGGCGTCGTTCACGTAGTATTCCCGGGTGACCTGGTATCCCGCCGCCTCCAGGATGTTGGCCAGAGAACTGCCCAGCACCGCGCCTCGGGCATGGCCCACGTGGACCGGCCCGGTGGGGTTAACGCTGACGAACTCCACCATCGTCCGCCGGCCGTGGCCGGTATCGACGTTGCCGAACTCGGCGCCGGCCCGGCGCACCGTATCCACCTGCTGTTGGAGCCAGGAGTCCTTCAGATGGAAATTTATGAATCCCGGCGGGGCGGCTTCAACCCGCCCGATCACGTCGCCGGTGGGGATACGGTCGGCCAGCAACTGGGCCAGTTCCAGCGGGTTGACGCGGGTGGCCCGGGCCAGGCGCAGGGGCAGGTTGGTGGCAAAATCGCCGTGGTCGGAGTTCCCAGGCCGCTCCACCTGGATCTCGGGCATGGTCTCCAATTGCAGCAGGCCTTCCTGCCGGGCGGCTTCCAAGGCCTGAGCCACAAGCTGCTGGATTGTTTCGATCAGTAATGGAGCCGGCATTGGAGAGAGGTCCTATCGCTCTTGAGTGTGATGCCCTGGGCGCCTGAGACCCCATGGATTCTCGAAGTTCTATAAAATCATGAAAGGCGGCCGTCTTCAGGCCGCCTTTGTTCGGTGGCGCCCGTCTATTTTAGCATAGTCATCACTATTTCAGGCACGGATCAGCGGCGCGGTTGGAGCTTTACCCTGGACCGGATGAGAGCGGCCGAGTACCCGGGGTTGTTCCGGCAACGTGGCTGGTCCCAGCGGGCAGATGTGCTGGCGGTTGGCGCCCTGTTACAATCATGGAGACGCTGTTTTTCTTCCCGTGCCTGGCCTATTGACGGATATCCCACGGCCGGCAGATGACGGATATGCACCCGGCGGACCATCTCACCTGCAGCCGATCGACGGTCTGCGTCCACGGTCTGTCCCTCGGGATGCGCCCGCGGGCGTGCCGGTTTGCCCGCCCAGTGCCCCCGCAATGAGAACAAGATGGACCAATCTCAGATAACACCGCCCGACCCCCGTGCCGAGGACCATTCCAGACCACCTGAAGAGGTGATCCAGGAACTGGTCCAAAACATCGGGCGTCTATTGGAGTCGGGCGAACGTCCGGAAGCCATGGACCGCTTTGCCCAATTGCACC
>JACZXN010000460.1 GCA_022571575.1 Chloroflexota bacterium
TGAACTGCTACGGAGAGGAGGCCGGCCCGGATTATCCGCCCCGGCCCACGGCGCGGCGCTGTTATGAGGTGGGCCAGGCGATACGCCGGTTCCTGGACACCAGGGACGAGCGGGTTGCCGTGGTGGCCTCGTCTAGCTGGTCTCACAGCTTCCTGGCCCACAAGTTCGATTGTTCCGCCATCGACCTGGAAACCGACCAGCGTTATCTGGAGTTGGTCCGCGAGGGCCAGGGCAGCCAGTTGGCCACGCTCACACCAGAGGAGTTGCAAGACTCGGGCGACCATGAGATCTTGAACTGGATCATCGCTTTGGGGATCATGGGCGACGTTCCCGCGGAGATAGTGGACGTGAGGGATTCAAACACCCAGTTGGCCTTCCGGGTGGCGGCTGTCTGGGGATAGACGAGCTATAGAATTTGACCCGGTGTCTTGTTTTGAAAATGCATATCTTGGTTATCCGCTCGTCCTGAGCCGAGAGTCTCCCCGATTCATCGGGGGACCCGTCGAAGGGCCCCGGCATCGGGGCAGTCACGGTGCGGCGGATCTCACCACGAACGGATGAAAAGTCGGACTCCAACTAGCAAGACCGGTCCGGCGGTATGCCGCCCCGGACCACTCGACCGCAGGAGGAAAGATGCACTACGGCCTGATCATGGAATGCGACTACCGCTATGGCCACACCCAAGAGGAGGCCTTTGACGAGGCCCTGGGCATGGCGGATGCGGCCGAGAATGGCGGCCTGGATGGGGTCTGGCTGGCGGAACGCCATTTCGCCGCGCCCCGCAGTCCTCTGGACGCCATGGGAGCGGGGATACCGTCGGTGGTGTCCGCGCCGTTGATAATCTCCGCCGCCATCGTCGCCCGGACCGAGCGTCTGCGTGTGGGCGTGGCGGTGAACGTCCTGCCCCTCAACCACCCGGTGCGCATGGCCGAAGAGATCGCCACCTTGGACCAGATCAGCCATGGACGGATCGATTTCGGCGTGGGACGCAGCGGGTTCATGAGGGCCTACGAGGGCTATGACATCCCCTACGGAGAAAGCAGGGAGCGCTTTCAAGAGAACCTCGAAATTATCTTGGCCGCTTGGACCAACGAGCGGTTCTCCTACCAGGGCAAGCACTACACGTTCAACGATGTGTGCGTGATTCCCAAGCCCTACCAGCAGCCGCATCCACCGCTGCGAATGGCGGCCACCACCAAGGAGACGTTCCCCCAGGTCGGGACCTTGGGGTATCCGATCTTCGTGGGACTAAGGGGGTTGGACCGGCCCGACCTGGTCCGGCTTCTTGACGACTACCGCCAGGCCTGGAAAGATGCCGGCCACGCGGGCGACGGAGACGTTTACCTGCGCATACCGATCTTTGTCGGAGGGTCCCAGGATGAGGCATTGGCCGATGCCGAAGAGAGCACCATGACGTCTTACCGGCGGATGGCCAAGAACTTCGCGGCATCGGCGTCCGCCGCGGGGGCCACCGTCGATGAGGACCGGACGGCGCGCGGCGAAGCCCTGGCCGCCGTTACCTACGAACAGTTGGTCCGTGACCGCTTGGCCTACGGCAGTCCCGAGGGCGTGATCAGTCAGTTGAAGACGATCTCCGAGGAATTGGGGCTTTCGGGCATCGTGGCCGAGACCAACGTGGGTGGGTTGATACCCAGGGAGAAGGTGGCGAAGTCCATCGATCTTTTCTGCAAAGAGGTCGTGCCGGCCCTGCGGTAGGTCATTGGCGCTTTTCGAAACAATTCGTTCCGGCCCTGCCTTGGCAAAAAACTGGCACAGTCCGTAGGCGCGGGTCTGCGACCCGCCCTGTTTCATATCAGGCATGTTCGTCGATGGAATGGTCAGTTCCAGTCCAAGATGGTAGACCAGCACAGAGCGGGTTTAAAACCCGCGCCTACGCATGAGACTGGGCGTGGTCCACATCTCCATCATGAGGCTGGAATTGGGACCGGCAACTCATAAACGGGGCAGCACGTAGTCGTTGATGGCGACGGCCAGCCCGTCTTCCTCCACGGAGGGGGCCACGAAATCGGCGGCCGCCCTGACCTCTTCCGGCGCGTTGCCCATGGCGACGCTGAACCCGCAGGACT
>JACZXN010000461.1 GCA_022571575.1 Chloroflexota bacterium
AGATCGACACCCGCGGCCGCGTGGTCACCAACAGCCAAGAGCCCATCCCGGGTCTCTACGCCGCCGGCGAGATGGTCGGGGGGCTGTTCTACCACAATTACCCCGGCGGCTCCGGACTCTCGGCCGGCATGGTCTTCGGCCGCCTGGCCGGAAACAGCGCCGGCCAGGACGCAAAAGCCCTCAAGGGGTCGTAACCAATCGTGGCCCTAGTATTTCTTATCGATGATTGGCGTTTCCAACACCGTTCGTGGTGAGCCTGTCGAACCACAGTCCCGCCAAAGTCTAGGTCCTTCGACGGGCTCAGGACGAACGGGCGATAGTAACGGAAATATCCAAAACTAGGTATTAGACCGGGTATTTAGGAGTGATGATGGTCTCGACTGCAGAAGGGATCGAACTGATCACGGCCGAGACCGGCCGCCTGAGGGAATACCTGCGAGGAACCGGCCCGGAAGAATGGGGCTTGGACAGTCCCTGCGAGGGCTGGACCGTGGGCGATGTGATCGGCCACCTGGGCTGGGCCGCCGAGTTCTTCGCCGATGCCATCTCCCAGGGCAGGTCCGGGATCACCTCCGCCCCGGAGGGCCTCCCCGAGATCGGCTCGATGCCCCCCGCTGAGCTTCCCGCTTACATCGCCCGGATGTCCAAGGAGTACCACCGCTCCGCCGGCGCCGATCTGGCGGACGCGTTCGCCTCCAGCGTCGACCGCTTGGACGGCATTTTTTCGGTTATGGATGTCGACGACTGGTCGAAAGAATGTTGGGGGTTCATGGGACCACGCCCCGCCGAGGCCTACGTCACCACCCGCATCAGCGAAGTGGTCATCCATTCCTGGGACATCCGCTTCCCCTCCGACCCGGAAGCCGGACTTTCGCCCGATGGCGTCGCCGTGGTCCTGGAGCGGCTGCCCGTCTGGTTGAATGGGATGGGCCTGGCCGATTTCCGCACTTCCCAATCTCCAGCCCGCTACCGGTTCCGGACCACCGGGGCCGCCGATTTTCAGCGGGACGTTGTCGCCACTGCCCAAGACAACCGCCAGGAGAATGGGGTGGAAGAGGCACGGGGAGAGCCAACGGCGACGTTCACCTGTGACGCCGATGTCCTGGCGCTCCTGGTCTGGGGCCGCCTGAAACCGGGACCGGTTTTGGCCGACGGCAGGCTGACGGTGAGCGCCGGGACCGGAACGGGCGATGATTTCGCCGCCTGGCTGTCACGCTAGGCTGCAACCACATCGGTCTTCCCGATCGTCTTACCGGCGGCGGAATTCATGTACGGTTATTGCCACTTGGAACCTGGTGGTAATATGATTGGGAACGCGATTGCGTAATTGTCCCGGAGCCATCAAAGCCTCGGGTCGTATTGATTCTGGACCTTGATGCCAACCACCGGAAAAACCAAGAAACCCATCTACTTCGGCTGGTACGTTTGTGCCGCCACCGTCTTCATCGGGTTTGTATCCATCGGCGCTCGCAACAGCTTCGGGGTGTTCGTGATCCCGATGAGCGAGGAGTTCGGCTGGACCCGGTTCACCGTCTCCATCGCCGCGGCCCTGGGTGTCTTGGCCAATGGCCTGACCCAACCGTTCATGGGTCAACTGTTTGACCGGACCGGTGGGCGTAAGGTGATTCTCACCGGGTTAGCTGTGCTGGGCGTATCAACGATTCTCCTTTCTCTGACCTTCCACATCCTGTTTCTGGTGTTCATGTTCGGGTTTATCGCTTCGATGGCCCAAAGCGGTCCGGCCCTCTCCAACACCGCCGCGTTGATGTCCCGGTGGTTCAAGCGCCGGCGGGCAACGGCCATCAGCATCAACTCCGCCGCCCTATCCCTGGGCGGTATGATCATGGTCCCCTTCTCCATGTATCTGCTCCAGGCAACCAGTTGGCGCATCGCTTGGGTCGGCCTGGGAATCATCGTTCTAACATCGCTGCCTTTGGCCTATTTCTTCATCCGCGAAAGGCCGTCCGACCTGGGCCTCTATCCCGATGGCGACCCCGCGCCCCCCATCGACGGACCGGACCGCCGCCGACGCGAGCTCAAAGGCCCCCTGGAAGTGGAGAACTGGCGGGAATCCTTCAAGTCGGC